>CALLVB010000057.1 GCA_938010795.1 Minisyncoccota bacterium | reverse complement strand
TGTGTGTGTGTGTGTGTGTGTGTGTGTGTGTGTGTGTGTGTGTGTGTGTATCTCTTTATTTTTGAGTGGCACTGTTTATAACACGACTTCCTCTTCTTTTCTCTTGCATCCCCATTCCTTTCTCTTCTGATAGATATACTGCAATGCGCATACCTCTAAGGAATTATTCTTTATAGTAATAATATCGCAAATGGGCTCAAATCAAATGTACCGGTATTTACTATTTGGTACCTGTAGTCAAAAGCTCAAATGTGGGCAGAACAGCCATAGATCTATTACTACGATTACACACACAGCCACATCGCCATAACTTTGAGTGAGTGAGTGTGCAGGCAATGAATGGGCTGTGTGTAAAATGTTTTCTCTACCTTTCGAGTTTCGGGTGACCAATCCGTCTTTGAACTTTGGCCTGTATGCTGTGAGTAAACAGGATGATGACGTAACTGTGTATGTTTGATGTCCAATCATCTGTTTTCACACTTACATGCGAACTCCCTTTAAATGTTTTTACATTTTAGTATGAATCAGTTAATTGGATAGAAAACATTTTGTCAGTTAACTGTTATCCGAAACAAGTTAAACGCATGGTCCGGATGAAGAGTGAATCAATCGGCTAGAAGCTCTAGTATTTAGGTATGCCTTTCAAAATATACCGGTAGGCCTTTGTCCTAGTATAGGAAGTCTTCTTTCCCCTCAATATCACTACGGTTTCGTTCCCGGACGGAAATTGGTCGTATACACAACGAAGCACTTTCGGCTGCAACAGGTTCATAAAAGATATTCCCCGAATATTTATTGAATTAAAAATGCAAGAGGGAAAATGCAGGCAAGGTCAAATAGAAATAGACATAAAGATACACTGGCTTCTGTGGCATTGCCTGCAATGGCGGGCTATTTGCCCTGGAATTTATGAAATAGATCTAATGGTGCATTATTGTACAGTTTGTCCTTGAACTCAGCGAAATTTAAATTTTAAAACAAAGTTGTTAGTCTGCAGCCAATGAGTCAATCTCAGTCATGTTGCCACCTGCCTGAAGAAATTTGTGGTCATCTTCGTGGAAAATGCGAAGTTCTGTGTGGTCGCCGCTGAATTTGGGCAAATGACGTTGGACTTTTTTCATTTAACGCCATTGATTTGGGCACAGGTGATCCGCTCGTACTGGCAGAAAACGCATTGGGGTACATCGGGCTATATGGCGGTACCCAAGAGTTCCTCACCAAGTAGGACGTATCTTGCTATGGCGGTTGGTATGCCGAGGTTCGGAACCCGCAGAAAAAGGTTGGTTGTGGGGTCTATTTTCAATAGGTGTGTCCGTATGGTATCCCTGGCAATGTTTCCCATATCCATAGGCTGGTAGTAAGCCGTGTCTCTGCCACTTGCCGTGTCGTAGTCTTCCTCCCGCTTAGCTCTCTTGAACCTATACATGTCCTGTCCTGCCGCATTCAGTATGTCGTATAGCTGTCCAGGTAGAAACAGGCCACGTGGCCCCATCAAATGTGCGGTATTCACCCTGGAGCCCTCCTGTAGGAGAAGCCTCAGGACAGCTCTCTGGCAAGGAGGGAACGGGGGAGTGTCTTCTTCACATACAGATGATGAGAAGTATTTCCTCCACTTGGGGCACGTGGTGCAGTTGCTTCGACTTCGAGGTTGCCAACAGTGTCCCATCACGAAATAACCAATGGCAATGTTACCAGATTTACTGAAGACATTTACCTCTGCCCCGGCTTCAAGTAGCTGCTTTACACACCAGTAGTCGGCGTCTCTCGTGGCGTACATTAAGGCGTCCTTCCCATAATCATCCTGGTTGTTCGGATTGGCCCCGGCATTTAACAACGCTTTTATGAAACTACCATTGTTTTTCTCAGCGGCTATCATCAACGGACTCTTTCCCTTCTTATCCGGCTGATTGGGATCGGCGCCGTCGTTCAAAAGTCTGTTGAGGCGCACAACATTGCCAGCACTGCTGACGCGCAGCAAGGGATTTGCATTTATTTTATCCATTGAGTCTAACAGATTCGAGTATCGAATGGAGAAGGGCGGAAGTAGAGACTAGAGAGTTTGACAGATACGCGCAGGAATACACGTTAAAAAAGTCCTTGTCACCTACCGGTATATCAAAGACTATAGGAAAGTAACCCTGTACTTAGGCTATATCCACTCACGGTTATTCCAACCAATTAGGTTTACTATTGGTAGGGAGCACATGGTTACTATTGGCTAGTGCTCCAACCTTATTGACATTTGGCTTTCTCTTGTAAAAGTTGTAAGTCTTCATTGCTAGTTTTGCTACCCCACCATGACCTTATAATCCCCAAATGTCCTTACTAGGAAAGTTTCTGCGCCCTTTTTCTCGGTGGTATGCGTCTGAAAAAGTGTTTTGCCGGAATATACCAGTACAAAAGATTAAAAATGATGTGATAAGGATTTGGGTATTGAAATATCGCCCACAAATGTAAAAGCGGCTTAGCCCGTGGTGTTTTCGACGAGTGTGTTGTTGTAATGTAATTTTTTCTCCAAAAAGGCACCGCAAAAGAGGGTGGTCAAGGTTGGTGCTTGACTGACTCCGGTGTATCATGCGATAATTCGTATGCAAATAGATCTACGGTATTGGCATGATGGGCATGACTGGATTCGCATGGGAATTTTCTCATACTTTATTTCGGCGTGCGAAAAATTGTGACCCATGAGAATATTCACAAACAATTGCCGCTAACTTCAATCCTGAAGGCCAAATCCCTAACTAGTACCGGTAAATCAGTTGCCTTGAAGTTAATTTAATGAAATGACAGTTACCGACCGGTACATAAGGTTGGAAGTTGGAGCTACAATCCATTCACATCCAAATGGATCTCATATTCTCATCATACCTTTGGGCAAACTTAACATAATTTGACAATTTGTTGCCAACAGAAAGGAAAAATAAAAAAAACCTGATCAAAGTGTCGGTCTCAACTGCTTTTCAGTAGGCCACAGACATGGATGTCTATGCAGTAGGCTAAAAATGTGTAAACATCAATGAGGTACATGCGTACTGGCTACCTCATTGGCAAACATATATTTTCAATGCAATGTTTCTATTCCCTAAGTGTGAGAAATTTCCTTTAAAGCTACAGTTTTATGAATTTTCAGACATTTTCTATTTATGAAATAAATTCCTCAAATGAGAAATTCAAATTTCTGTTGAAATTGAAACAAGCATTGTAAAAACAAGTGACGCGGCGGCAGGCCCGCTTGATGGGCTCCGAAGGGGTTAACATCGCAGATTTATCTAGGACCGCTGCACAACATGGGTGACCTGCCTTGATTTGCTCTTGGATTTGGTGGAGGGAAATGCTCTCAGAAATACGGTAGTGCTCTGGGCATAAGATGGCTCTGGGTCACACTTGGCAAGTCTCTTGCTCAATCAAGCAATGTACAATTCTTTGTAAGAACACAAGCAGTATTCCTTTCCTGCCCTCATAAATCATGTACAAATTTCTTTCACCCGAGTTTTGATCCAACGATTCCTTAGGGCTTCCTTCGGACCAATTAGCGTGAATGAGGTTATAGGCTTATAGCCACCCTGTATGTGGTTAGATAGTGAATTGACTACGGTATATCGGTGCCGTAGTTGTTTTTGTTCAGTGTTAACAACTTAACAGCATAGTATGGTGAAACCGATGCGCGTCAAATCTGACCTGAAAAATGTGCGGAGTGAAGCCCCGAAGTTTTATTTTTATTTCAAACTACCCCACTCTTCAGTCCTCACATTCCAGTCTGCCTCTGTAATTCTGTATAATAGATCTATTTGATTGCACCCCTGACGTCATCTCATTATGAATTTACAACCCTTTGCAGCACACGTGTTTCAAATCATGAGTCGCGTGTGAAAAAGTCAGCGGAGATGCGCAATACCGTATTGGATATTTTTTCGCAGAAAGTCTCGTGCGAGATATATTGCTGATCGTTTCTGATTGTGGGGGGGGGATGACGTAGGCATGGCCACCCGGTCACTTTATGAGCCAATATGATGGGTGCAAAAGAGGTCAACGAGTGTTCCGAAACAACTTCACAATGTCTAGTATTGTTTACCCCACACATATTGAATTATATTTCCCGCCCCTTACCCGGTACTCATTTATTTCTAGCTGGTTCCTGTAACTGGACGTCTTCCACGTTGAAAATTTTCAGACTCTTGTCGACTTCCGAAGCTTATCTTGTGAGTAAAATTTTATTGACACATTTTAATGATTTCTTTACCACGTGCCAAACAATGTCCATCAGCTAGCCTTTCAACCTTTCTTGGATCAAAACCTGTGTGGTGCTTTATGCTCCATTGTTGAATTAACCTTGAATCACTATAGGATTATTCTAGGGTAATTGTTATTCGTGTGTGTGTGTGTGTGTGTGTGTGTGTGTGTGTGTGTGTGTGTGTGTGTGTGTCGGGGCATAGGCCCCCCTTACCCCCTCGGACACGCGGTAAAAAAGTAGACTTTTGGAAAATTGTGGCAAAATTCTTTCATTTTCATGGGGTTTTTGGGCTTCGGGCCCGGCCAGCCCCCCTGGGGTCCAGGCCCCCCCTCAGGGCAATCCTGGATCCGCTACTGATTATTATATATATATATCTGTTTTGCAAGCTGAGGATATGGAATCCCGGGCTGATCAGGGCACAAAAAGTCCCTCATGGGTCACGGATGCAGAGATGGCCAAGCTAGCTCGCCTCTTCCCAGGAGACGAACACACGGAAATGGTGGTCCATTTTGGTCTGAAAGTGACAGTGACTTCTGAGCTTCTATTCGATCTGATGTAAGTAACACAAAATGTTAATACTTCAACTTGCCTTGGGGTTGACCACACAGTTTGCCAACAACCGTACCGGTAAACTTGGAGGTTGCGTCAAAATTGTTGGCGGGTGGGGGGCGGACTTGGCCAAAATGTATGTTCTTTTAGTGAGGCTTGACAAAACAACAAGACATCAAACCCCACTCAGTTATTAGTACAATTTTGTTGGGTTTGTTTAATTCGCATATCCCGTCATGACCATGCCATGTATGACCATGTTATATATATAACTTTTTTTTTGGGGGGTGGGCACAGGAAAGACCCTGCTCTGGTTTTCCTGAACCACCTTCAAGAATGGAGGAGGGGCCAGACTGGTGAGACCATGAGGAATGAGCTTCTGAACAAGTTGGATGAAATCAGTCGGACGAAAGAATGGTTCACCGTGGATCAGTACAAGTTCCTGGAGTTGTGAAAACTGAAAACGACAGACCACACACAACCCACAGAGTTATGTAGGATGCTTATCTAAGTTATCTTATTATAACAGGTCCTACCTATATAACGGCCATGTACCGTAGCTCTCTGCACAACGATACCTCTTAGACGATACCCACAAGGCACAAGCCACTCCAGCTACCAGCTGCCAGGTTGTTCAGAGTTTGCGTGGTCAATTTACTGTGTTGCTTTGACGCCTGTGTTCACCCTTTATGTTTTCGAAACACAATATTATATAACTGGTTAGTTACTCTTCACCCTTTATGTTTTCGAAACACAATATTATATAACTGGTTAGTTACTCTTTTCGTGAGTTTACAATGGACCTGGGGTACTGAACGCCACGTAGTCCTTTTTTCCCCCCTCTATGTCCCTTTCTCCACCCTATCCCACCCTATGGTATTCTACAAACGAAACTGCTTGTATCTGTGCTAGACAATATATAATATGTACGTTGGTAATCGATATGACATGTGCTACAATAAAAAGGTAGATATTATGCCAGTTGCTGCCTCTGTTGTCTTATTGCGGAAGCTACATCAGGCTTTTATTATTCCAAAGGGGAACTTCTTTTAGGTTTTGAGGGTATCACTACTGTTTGAATATTAACTACTGTATACACAACCAATACAAGTCCAGCCAACTCTTTAAAAATAGCCGGCCCATTGCATGCCTGCTGTCTTGTTTTCCATGCAACTGATTAATGAATCACAGGATTCTTAGAATGTTAAATACTCGTCACATTGATTACTGCTGTTTACTGATTTTCCCAACAAAATTAAATTATAAAAAAAAATTCAAGTAGGTTTCAAAGTAATTTATTACTGCAAACGTTTATAGTGTCAAGTATATGGCTACGTATTTTCAACTGGGCACGGCCAAGAGCAGAGTTATCTTTATCAACGTAAAGTACATGCATGCGAGATACTCGCTACCTCATTGGTGTGACTGAAGTCATCAACATGATCTAACGACATGTGGGCCCATTTCTCTTTGGGTAAAAACTGAAGCCCAATGTTTACGTTGCTGACTATTTTGGCCTCAGATTTGAACCCCCCCTCCCCCCAAAAAAGTATTCCCTCTGGCAGCTCTTATCGTCCAGTTATACCTTAAAGGTAAAATACAAACGATGCACGCATCAACGGATCGAAGGGAAAAGTGGGCCCTGAGATGCACCACCAGACAGGAGTCTTTTTTTCATTTTTTTTACATGGTATAGTTGCAAAACCTATTTTGAGAATAACGACAATGAATAGGACGTCGGTTCTCCAGTTCAACCGAAGCGTAAGCTCTTTAATTCGATATGATCTATTAATTCTATTTCCTAAGCAGTCTTCATTAACTGCTTCAGGCAAAATGTTGGTGGGGCCATATACGTTTTTTGGCCTGTTTCCTGGCAAGAATAGTATGCCTGTAGACAGTGTAGAGTGTAGAGTGAAAATAGTACCAGTAATATGGGGGGGGGCATTGTAAAGAGAGGAGAATACGGTATATCGTCTATTTCTGCAAAGGGCAGCAAAGGCTAGCAAAGGCTAGCAAAGTACTCCATCCTGCGGGTTTCATAATTGTTCAAAAAGCCAATAATCTTGCCCTGTGGTTATTAAATGGAAAGAATGAGATGTGGATCTACGGTATCTGGCATACCAATAAATTTACCGACCGACTCTTTGAAAAGAGTCGGCCTACAATAAGTTTACAGACAAATTATAGTTGTAGTTGTAATCGTATGCCACCCGTCACCGACCGACTCTTTGAGAATTATGAGATGTGAATCTACGGTATCTGGCATACCAATAAATTTACAAAGATAAATTTCCTGCAAAAACAACGATCCCCGCATGTGTCTTGCAATTGTACCCGGCAGTGAGTTGGAGTTATTGCGAGAAAAAGAGGACTCTAGGCTTTTCTGTTACGTAGCAGAATAGCCCAATGGTACAAAAACTAAAAGTGATGTCACCTCTTTGAGAAGAGTCGGCCTACAATAAGTTTACAGACAAATTACAGTTGTAGTTGTACCGTAATCGTATGCCACCCATGTTGCTGTGGCCTTATTATAGTCAGCAATAAGGCCAAACTTTTTGTTATAAATATTTGTGACAGATCGACTCACAATAGCTATGATTTATAGTTCCAGGTGCTTCAAGGTATGTCCAAGGGACTTACACGAGTAGGTGGTTAATTGCCTTGTGCTGGAAGTCCCATGTACTGGACAGCTGTACTAACTGCAAATTGGTCGTCCACAAGCTCCCACGGAAATAAAAGAATTCTCCTAAAATTTCCCAAAAGTCTACTTCTTGACCGCATATGGGAGAGAAGAGATACAAGACGGCGTCGGTGGGGATAGGAATGCTTGAAGGGGGCAAGAGGGGGTTATATTTGTGTAATATTGAGGCCCACCGAGGCTACGTTATTGACCCTTGAATGATGACCATCGGAGTGGGAGGGGCTTTCTACCTGCGGATATTAAATGAGAGAAGGGCCAATCAGGTTCACTAGTACATGCAACATTGCATTCGCGAATAATAAAATGAGAGGAGGGCCAATCAGCTTCAATAGTACATGCAACATTGGACTCGTGAAGAAATCCTTACGTCATCACCGCATCTCTGTTTCTCCAGAGATACATAATGCAGCTCACAATCGGTTCTATCCAGCCCATCGACAAAGAAGCAGTACCGTACCGGTATTATGTTTGTCTATGATCCAGCCCTACTGCAGGCACGGTTCAATTTCCCGCAAAAGACATGTGGACTGGTGACACACTCCAAAACGAGGAGGTGGATGACTCGTTCAACGAAAACAATGTCCGGGTGACACCACCAGGTAGCCACACTGTAGACAGTGACAGCGACGTGACTAGGGACGAGGGACGTTAGGAAGATCTACTGGTACATATATATACCACATATATACATATATATACAGACGGTACTTTGAATTTTGGAAAGCAGATTAAGGTCAATGGACAATTTGGTAATGGGCTTTCAACCATCTCATAAGAAAGTTTTAGGTATTACGAGCAAATGCGGTACCCGTATATAGATTTAGGGCTGTAATACTAAATAGAGAATAGTACGGATTTCCAGGCTGGAAATGCTGAATGATACATTTTTGTCTGAGAGCCTTGGGGGAAAGACATATTGTTAGGCTGAAGTGAAAAAAATTAAATTCGTCGTGTAGATCTATAATGTCTAGATCTATTTTCGAAGCACCGCCTCGTAAGGGAAACGGGAATTTGTATCCGAAGTTCTTAGGTACCGGTATAATTAAAGTTTTTCCTTGTCTTCGTCAGTGATATTTCTTTCATTTCTGTTTCACTTTCCTTTCATTCCTTTTTCGCATTCTTTCCTTTCATTTCTTTTTCTTTTTTCGATTTTCATGTAGATGTACCGGTACCGGTATTTGCAATGCGTTTTTTCCATTGTGCTGTTTTCACAATTGACAAATATATAAATACGGGGTGTGCTTTTGCAATATTTTTATTTTGTATTGTCTTGCTCAATGATTTGACAATCCAGTAAAATTAAGGTTACCGGTGTCCTTTTTTCCTTGCTTCAATTATGGGTATGCGTTTTTTTGAGTTCTTCCTTACACTTGGCGAAGCGTTCCGGTGCCTTTGGTACCCACTCTTCGTGCCTTTTTTTGTACGACCTCTCTCCAATAGATCTATATCAGCATGTCTGAAAATCGTGCTGAAAGTGCTGCGAAATTTCTTTTGGTGTTTTCATCCATTTGGGTCGAGAATTTGTAAGATAATTTCTTGTTTCTTGTACCGTAAATTTCGTCTGCAAACTGCGAGGTCACGTGATGGCAACACCCCTTGACTGGGTCATAGACACATGAATGTTGTACCGGTAATAGTCGAAGCAATCGCGACGGTTTAGTATCCGTAGCCATTTTTCATTTCTTTTCATGGATTGGATAGACACCCTTTCTTCGCCCTCACCAGACTAGGTAAATAGAACTTTCGGCGTCGTTTTGAAAAACAAATTACTGTCGACCGATTTAAAAGCTCAAAAGTTTGTAACAGCATCTTTTTGAGAGCAAATCCGGTCCAAAACGAAAATGAAAGCTTGGATATGCGGTACCGTATACGGTACCAGTTGGGCGAACATTGTATTTTGTAAATACTCTGTTTGCGGTGCCTTATTGGAAATATTGGTACCGGTAAATCACATTACAATAGCAATAACAAGGTAGCCACTAGCTAGCCAGCTAGTGGTACTAGCTAGCCAGCTAGTGGTAGTGGTATATCTAGCCGCATCGTATATTGGTTCAGACTCTTCAGAGTACCGGTATATATATCTATGATAATGATTTAGCTTCAACTACGTACCGGTACCGTGGGCGCAGAATTGCACCGAATAGCGCGTTTACAGTACACTCGTACTGTGGGTCTCTTGATATTTACCGTGTGGAAGATCTATGGCACCCATAGACATCGAAGTATTCACATGTTGGTTGTCTATGATGGCACCACATTTGCCGTATTATCCCCAACTATTTGTATTTTATCAAATTGTAGAGACTCCCAACAGTTCTGAATCCCTGTTCGTGAACCACACCCAAGAGGTAGTTATCCTTATACGGTAGCTATGATAAATTTGAAGAATCACCGAACTCGCGGGTGCACAGTGCACCTTATATACTTGAAATTTACGAGATTGGAGGAGATGCGAAAAAAATTCCGATTTTTTTACTGGGAGGTCTGTAATCATTTGGCCTGATCAGCTCTACGGTACCGGTAGATCAAGTTGTATCGATGCGTGCGGTTTATGTCATTAAAAAAAAAGTTCTCTTCCAAAAATTGTACCATTGTTTATATATTATTAATTTATTACATACGGTACCGGTACGGTTTATTTCAGCCAACGATGGAGTCGTGTTCGTTGGAAACGGCTCTTGAAACAATAAAGGAAGTGACTGCAGCTGGATCTAAGGAAGTGGGCCGGGCACCAGTAACATTAACATCGTCGGAGGATTGGGACACTTGTATCGATAAGGAGAAACAAACCGCTGGAGGGATTTTGAAGGAGGAAATCGACGCGTGGCACTTGAAAAGTGAAGTGAAAATTCGAAAAGGATGCTACATGGAGGCAGTACGAATCGCTCAGGAAGCAAGTGCAAAAGTAAAAATGTGGAACGCAGCGGACATACTCCTCGCAGAAGACTTCGTCAGAATAGAAAGCAGTGTGGAAAAGCACAAGTTAAATTTGGGTAATATCGTAATTACACAAATACAAGATTACTTGAAGAAAAACAAAAGCAGTATGAAGGCGTACGCACGGAAAGGCTTTTGGCGTGACATAGGCAACGCCCTGGAAGGTGTGCGAACATTTCTGCCAGAGGAGACGCTGGAAGAAATTCGTAAAACGATACTAGGTGGATTGGGTAAAAGTGTGGCACTTGTAGAAAACGAAGTGGATAGAGCTTTGAGGAGAGCTCTGAAAGCTGCAACATCAGCAATGAACCTCGGTGATCTTGAGGCCGCCACTACAGCCTATGTGGAGAGCATAGAAATTTGTCATCGCTACAAATACGCTATTTTGCAGAAGAAAGTGGATACGTTTCAAGTGTCAATATCGGCAGCAAAGGATCGTCTAGACGAACTCATGGACAAAGAGGAGACAAGGGAGAAAGGGAAGTCCATAAGTGACAGGGAAAAAGAGACAAGTGACAGGGAGAGAGAGAAATGCATAAATCAAATACTGGATGAAGAGGAAACTGGCGGCACGACTATCACACTCGACGACCTAATGACAGGAATTGATAACACATATGGTACATCTATGCAGATGCCTATAAGAGAGACTAGGAGCACTCGGAAGGCTAAAGGCCCAAAACAAAAATCTGCCACGCTGACTGAAGACTTCAAAAGAATTCTCGATAAGCTGGAGGGTATTGGTGATGCGGACGACTCCACCAAAGCTGCCTTGCGACAGGCAGTGCTCTTCCTATCCGAAATTTTAAATGCCAGATCTATAGTGGCCCAAGATATGAAAGCCAATGTCCCGAAATGCATCATCAATGGATGTTACACGGTCCGTGGATTTCTGCAACAGGCGTTCAAAACTACTGATTCCTGTAAAGACGAACAAATCAAATCACTTCTGAAGGATATCACGCTTCAGCTAGCAAAGAAAATGGAGGACGCGAAAAGGAAACATGGCATTCATCAGCAGACATTGCTACCTCAGCCAAGGTTAGAAGAAGCAAGTACAGTTAGATCTACTGGCATTCATGGAGGAGTTGAAGAGGATGCATCAGAGGAGGATAAAGCAGATTTCCAACGTGAAATGCAAAACGAGCTAATCTACAGGCGAGTCCGGGACCGAGTAAAGATAGCCAAAGACATGGAAATATTTAGGGCGGAATGGGAGAGACTGTCAAAGGAGGTAAAAGCTAAAACAGAAAAGAGACACTTCTGCCTGAAGATGTCTGTCTTTCTCTCTAAAGATTGTCACCGGGCTGGGTACAGCACATCTGATATGAAGGAACTATTACATTGGGTCCAGGATCTGGAGACGTCAATGGCCGAGTCTGATGAGACAACATATGGGGCACCCGTGCTGACAGCAGAACAGGCTAAGCTCTCAGAGAAACAGTACACTGCAAACTGGAAGAACTGTAAGAAGCAGTACACTTTACGGCTCTCAAAAAAGGCTTCCACAGCTACTGGACTGCGACGGGTGGAGTCGCTTATTAGAGGCACTCCATTCGATCGCACACACGCTCGTTCACTAGGTCATAACATTCGTTCTTCGACACTTCAGTCGGTGGATGAAAGAAAGATTAGAACCCACTTTAGTGGTTCAAGAAAGCCAACCTCGGCATCTGCTATGAATCATATTTCACCCTCCACGGAGAAAGAAGGGTTTGGATCGAACTTGACGTACCCCCCCCTGTCCCAACAGCGTGAGGAATTACGCTTACTTTGGACAGGTGAGATTGAGGCATCTCTAAATGAGATTAAACAGAAAGAAGAGAGAGAAAAAGGGCAACTGCTCCAGAAGCACCGAGAGCAGTTGGTTGAACTTCAGAAGGAGCATAAAATACTGTTGTATGAATTCGGAAAGCATACGGAGAATTCATTAGAGAAGAACAAAACCCAGGAGAACTTTGAGGCACAACGTGCTGTATTGGTTGCCAAGCATTCGAAAGAAATGACGGATCTCGCTTGTAGTCAGAAGGGGGTGCGTCGTAGCTTTCTTTTGAAGTGTCAAAAAAAAGCATACGAGTACCCTACTGTAGAAGCATCTGTTTCGAACGAAGCCAGTGGCCAGACTATAACACTTACTACATTGGCAACGATGCTAGAAATGGAAGACGACTTGGATAGCGAGCGTTCGACTCCCATGGCAACGTCCACTCCTGTGCCTAGTCCCCATGCCTTGACGCCGGATAACAGCAAATCGGATGAAGAAGATGCCACTGGACAGCTGGGTGAAAAATGCAAAGAAGATGCAACTGGACGGCTGGGTGGACACTGCAAAGAAGCTATAGGTGCCGGAGAGGACATTTTTGGTCCCCATACAAACTGGAAACCAGCCAATGAATTTGATCAGGAGGATATGGATATTGGAGGTCAACAGACGGACGGCTGTTGGGACTCTAATATGGAAGAAAGTAATGAGTCGAGTTGCGTCGGCAATGAGGAAGATGGCGACAGCGATTGTCAAGAAAATACGTATGCCATGGATCAGCTCGACGGCCCTCCTCCAGCTGGAACTCATGATGATATTTGTTTGAGGAGCACTACCACAGCCCACGACAAGCACACTGACTCTACTTTGTCACACACTGACCTTAGTAGGGATCCCCCGAAAACTGACAGCCAGGGGAAAGAACTTCAGTTCTTAGATGGCATGGGGGACAACTCGCATGCAACTGACAGCTTGAATTCATTACAACAGACAGCGGAAAGCACAGAGAACACCGAATCAGCACAAAGGGCCAGTGGTGATGAAAGCATCCATACGTCTATGGATACAGGTGAAGATGGTGCTTGTCAAGGTGGCCCGACAAAAGAAGACGCATACAGATTTGAAAGGGCCATGAACCGGGGCTTTCTCAACCACATCAACGAGTGTAACTTCATAAGCTACCGGACAATAGGGAAAAAGAAAACTGGGGCGGAAGTGAAGGCAAATTACGAGATTATTGGCATGCCGTTCTTCCCCAATGACAACCACGCCATACTCGCTTTACCAGGTAGAGATGAAAGGAGAATTCACAACCTAATCGACCGGCACATTCGAAGTCCTGAAGGCCAAGAAAAGGCAGGCAAGCTACTGGAGCATTTTCATCGGCCCTACGATGCTACCCCCGACCACGAGTTGAATCTCCTGCCCGTTAGCATACTGCATCATCTCAGCCGGGACCCAATTGTAAACGTCGATGCGATGCCTATGACTCCAAGAGAAAAATTGCTGGCAAAAAAGCTGCGTAAAAGAAGTTTTGAAAGGTCGACTCCTGTGTTTTACAACATCAAGGATGATTTCGCCCAACAGAAGACCCCGACGCAACTAGCTACAATGACTGGACTTCCGGAAGAGATCTTCGAACGCGCCAAAAAAAATACAAACAGCTTCAGCTACTGTGGCTACTACAAATTGCCCCCGTGCTGTGGGCTCTGGGATCTCACCATGAAGGACGTGTTCAGGAGTATCAACAAGTTCATCCCCAACTTATTCACCACGGCTAACAATGTGCTGAATAATGCAGGGCACAAAGTCCGAATCAAGACTTCAAGAAAAGACACTCGTGATATCTTTGTGAGAGAAAGCTATTACTGCTTCTTAGCAGATATCATCACACGCCTCACCGATGATGGATACAGCACCACGCTAGTTACTGGCACTCCATTCATAGGAAAAAGTACACTCCTGCCTCTCTTGGTCAGCGTGCTTGCAAATATGACCGAAGTTTGCAAGACAGGAATCTTGATTGCGTTCTATCAACCCCCAGCCAGGTCACAGGATAGGGAAGGTTCTCTGGAAAGCCTCTATCTTATATCCAGACCGGGTGGCACAGATAGCTACCTAGTACAGCTCCGAGCTGAAGAAAAAACTCTGAAGAGATTGACTCGGGACCCGGGACAACTCGACGGCTGGGTAGTTATTTTGGACGGCTGTGGCAAGATCCATAAAGCGGACCCACAACACCACATCATCGCCCTCCAAAGCCCTGAGGCGGTTTCAATTAACGAAACACTCATCCATGGCGGAGAAGACGAGACCGAAAGCTCTGTACGTACACTGTACATGCCTGTATGGAGCCCTGAGGAGTACCTGAAAGCGATGGAAGATATGCCGGAAGGAAAGGCTGCCCGAATCGACCTTCCCCTACGGTACAGCCTGTATGGAGGAGCTGTTTGGGGTGTGTTCTCTAACAACGGAACTGCTGAGATGATGGATGTACAGAAAAATTGGCATTTGAAGGAGTTGGCCAAATCATTGGTGCCCATTAGTGTTCATCAACTGCTGCTAGGTGGCTCACAGAATAGCGGTATGCACAAAATCTTTCACTGGCAAGTCAGGAATGAATACGACCCTGGATTACGCCGCGTTACAGAAAGCCACTGGGTTAAATCATACCCAGGATCCCAGGCTATATGCCGAATGATTGCCTGTAAGCAGGATCTGAACTATGAAGCTGATACGATGTCCCGACTGGATATTCTGGGAGCAAGCCAAGAGGGGGGGACCTACGGTGGCGTAGTTTGGGAAGAATTTGCCCATTGGAAACTACCCAATGGTTTTTACGAATTCCCCTTCTTGCTACCGTTCGAAAGGCATCAGGAGTTTCAGTATATGGAACCACTTCTGTGAGTAGAATAGTTTCACGGCTCAGCAATACCTGTTAACAATTTACAGACATCTACTGGTAGTTACTATCAATCAAATATTCATATTCATAGGTATAGGTATAATATATATTTGTTTCAAATAGGAAATGCTCGTATTTGACGCGACACCCATACGTGCAGCAGTTCAGGCCGACCAACCTTGTACTAACACCTACCGTTTACGCCGGGGAAATTCCAACTCTCCACCAAGTGAAATTCAGGCCGGGGTACTACTTCAAAATGCCTCCGGGCTCGAACACTGTCGACAGTCTGTGTGTCACGGAAAACAACGGTGTCTACAATATTATGCTCTTCCAGGTTGGGGTCTATTCAATCGGCTCTGGGGTCTCACTTTAGTAAGATAATTAACATTCTTTATAATTTATCTGTCGTAGATCACCACGGCGGACAGTCACTCCGCAAGTGGTGTCGCCCTCAGGAATATATTGGTGTACCTCGAAACTGACTACCGCCGTTATATGGCCGATAAATGTGTTCAAGATGCTCTGAAGTGCTTTGATGGGAGACAATATACCAAGGTAAGATAGGTCTATTTGCTAAGATAATGTGCCAAAGTAAGATATTTAATTATTTATCATGGCTTACCGACGCCCTCCGTCTACCGCCGACCGACTCTTTCAGGTGAGTCGGCCGACGGTTATGATTGGCTTCGAATGGCACATTCAAGTGGTAAAGGTTACCAAAGGGCTTTTGCTCTGGTTCTGTAATAAATGCTGGCAAGAAGCTTCTTGCAGACTCTTTCGGAGACTCGGTCGGTTGCAATAATACTTTCGTGCAGCTTACGTTTCACATAGTGGCAGAAGGTGTGCACATGACGTTCCTAGGACCACTGCATCTTGCGGATTGGACAAATGGGTAGGGCAGCAGCTTTACAACCTTTAGTGCAACATTTCAGGGGCTCATGTGGATAACCCGCTCTCTAAATATCCTATGTACGCAGACAAGAAGCTGGCTTTTGGCGGCACAGATAGGTAAATAGCCAGTTTTCAGGCAACATTGAGTATTCTGCTCTAGGTATTTTCACTATTTTGTATATTAATGCACCCCGTGCTTATACTTTAGCACTTTCGCTGGAAAAGGCAGACTTGGCAGAGATGTGTTGGGAGCAAGTGATCGGGTGTACTAAGGCGAAGGACTTAGCGCGAGATCGTCCGGCTCTTTGCAGTGCATACTTGAACCTCGCGCACCTGCGCGATGCGAGAGGAGATCCCGAGCTAGGTCTCAAGTATGCTAAACAGGCACTGAATTGTCAGTCGAATAACATAGATGCAAAGGTATGTAATACTGCGTGTTAGTGATACCCACATTGACTACGTAGGCTTTGTTGCAGGTGCAAATAGTGTTAGAATGGTTGCCGCTAACGCTGGTTCTGTGAACCATGACTGTACGTTGCTATTCAGGTACTATAGCAGCATTGCTGTATTTTTGTTTTAGTCAGCAGTAGCATACCTACAAACAAAGATCCAGAACAAGGGGAGGCCGGCGATGAAGAGGGAAGTTTACGCTGCCAAAGGGGATGTGCCTAATGAGCGCAAAGTAGCCCTGGAGGAAACTTGTGCAGGGCTGAAAAGGAAAGGGGACCATCTAGGTTTGGTCCGGTTGCTGACAGAAGAAAGGGCAACAGAAATATCGGAGGTGCCTTCCCCCATCCAAATTGTGTTAGATTAGGTAGCTCTATTTTTTTAATGTAAGCGACACTGTACCCTAATCTCAACCCTTAGGATATTACCAAGAACGTAGTGCGTGATGCCATTGTTCAAATAACACGGAGCTACGACGAGGGTCCTGGGACACCAGCTTGTCTTTTCAACAGTAGATCACAGTTGAGTGAAGTGGACAATATGGTTCGCGTAAGAGGTAAGTCACTTACTTGCTACATATTATGAAATTCATTATGAAATTCACTCATTTAATGAAACACAGGTTTCTGAACTAAAGAGATGTTACCACTCACACAAACAGGGAGAAGGTTGAAGCAGGAAATAATACCCCCTCCAAGCGATGGGGACAGCGTGACAGGGCCGCCACCCTTTAAAAGGCCAAAGCTGCAGCAGGGTTGCGACCTCTACGACCAGGGGGAGGATTATAGCGCCGACAGAGAAATGGATTACCACGGCGGAAGGGACATCTTGCCAGACGGGGGTCTAACAGCCGCAGATCTCTTTGGGACGCCAGCCAGTATGCTGACACAAGGGCATATTTGGCTCAATGAACGTGCGTTTCGATATGTGGAGGCCCAAAGAAAGGGTGGCAGTCAAAGTTGGTACATAGATGCCGACCCCGTCAATGCTATAAAAGTGCTTGATGACGTTATTACTAATACCTACGTTCCAAAGGAGGCTACTACCGGTGTCGGACAGGCAGAGAACCAACGCGAGGAGGCACAGGTACAGTACTAAGGTACCGATTTATCCGTAGAGACATAAGGTTGATAATATCACGCACATGTTTGGGAAAGGTTCTATAGTATTACTTCGATCTCTATGCAGCGTACAAAGGCAGTTGTCCTTAGAAAGGACCTCCTGCGTTATGCCAATGATGTGGTAGAAGCTGCCTGTGGCTCTCTTGTTCTTGTTCGTCGGGCAATAAAGTGCACACAACTGTACATCGGGGAAGTAGCAGGCCGGATTGAAGACTTACCTTCACGCCAGAGGGTCCGTTCATGACATTTCAAATAGTACATGTACTGTACGGACAACATATGTTTGTGCACTAAACGTTACCTTTCTAATCGTAGGTATTATTTTACATCCTCATGTTGATGAAAGTGGAACTAAATCTTCGGGATGGTCTACCGAGAAGTGCTTCGATATCTCTCCGGCTTATCAGAAGGAGGTGCGAAGGGAACACATTAGAAGGGAGATACCGCAAATTATGCCAGCGTACAAAGGAGTGCCTAACTGCTCAAGCTACGGTGTTCCTTAGAAACAAACGTATCCATGAAGCTTATAAAAATATCCTTGAGCTGGATCCCATTGGCAAAAGTTGCAATTTAGAGGTCTGTATACATTATTATAAGGCTACCATTCCTGGCCAACTAATGCTGCTTTATGTTTCGTTTACCCTGTATTTACTGTTCCCGGTACTATTTTCTCGTTGCTAGGAAATGAGACAAGCCTGCTACGAAGGTATGGAAAATGAAATAAAAACCTTGTATGAAGGACGCAAGTACTCTGACCTACTGAAAACCGCGGGCGACTACCTTGACTTGAGAGACAAGATGCCAAAAGAAACGGTGGAAAAGATCCAGGTAGTTTCTGGCCTGGTTCAACTCGTTTAAAGTGCCTTTAATTTAGTAATTGTGTTGTAATAGTCTATTACTGACCTGCAATCGTGGTGTTGTAATCGTCTATCGCTGAACAGGATTGGAAGTCAAAGGCACTGTGGAAGCAGGCCACAGATGTTGGGGTTAACCGTGGAGTTCTTGAGGATGCACACAGAGCATTGGAGACACTGGCGCTTATGGCCGGGGATCTAGAAGAGCGGGAGAAAATCAGAGAAGAGATAGCTATTGAGGTACTTATGTAACCTATTTTTACACTCAATGTAAGCTGGCCACTTGAAAGTTCTATTCGGCGTGCACGTTTGAATGATATTGAGTGTCTATTTATTTATATTAGCAGTCATCTTCTTTGGAGCTGGTAAGGCCTAGGTAAGGGGGTAGGATTTGTGGTCACATTTCTCCTTTACGTTCTTTTGTAAGTCTTGATCATATACATCACTGGGTTTAGTTCGGTTCGGATTAAGGTGATGGTCCCGGCAATTCGAGTATTAGAATGTATTGTTGTCTCGCCGTGAACCTGTCTAAATAGAAAGGCGTATATCAACAGTTCGTTCGTAACCAATACACCTATACTTTTGCACTTCCCTAATTGGGGTGATGGGTTGACGTCTTAACGATAATAAAGGTTCACACCAACGAAAAGTGTAAAGAGAAGATCAATGGGCTGCCATTTCTCCAATTGCTACAAAAGTAGTACAAATACTTTACCCCCCCCCCTTTTCAGGCAGGCAAAAAACGTGTTTACTTCTATATGACGGTTAGACGGATGGCTGAAGAAGCGAAGAAGGCCCAGACCAATATGATGCCCTTTGTCAAAATATTGAAGGGGTATTTCGAAGAGGCGGGGGCCAGTGGCGCAGAGTACAAGGTGAAGACAAGATGTATTCGTAATTTCGTGCCAACCACATTGATCGATATCGTTGGTTTGTAACTTTGTACCCACAGAATTAAGCAGGATAGTCTGCCTCCTTCCATAATGCTGTATTTTCTTCTCAGCTACACTACCTTAGAGCTATCAGCTATCTTGGGCAAGAATATTTGGACTGCGGAGACTACTCGAATTGCCAGGCAAGACTGAAAGAGGGCCTATCCATAGCCTCGTCGGGGGGTGAAGAAATACCATATTTGCAGGACAACATGAAGGTACCGCTACAATGAAGGCTTGTTTTCCATCTGTTATTAGTCTGTTATATAGATCCATATACACATAAATATATGGTACTTTATAAGTTCAATTTCGTGACTACATATGTATTGTTCATACAGGAATTACTCACCGCCTGCCAATTTCGCATTGCCCTGAAGCGAAACATCAATAGAGACCGATCGAACAGTGAGGGTCGTGTGCCCGCTCGCTACCCAAAGCACTTCACCAGCAGTAAAGGTGGGTAGAATCATTGGGTAGAATGCACATACTTCTACCCGCCGCATCTGCATACTTGCGAGCGAGCGGCGGGTTGAGGTACCGTATATGGCAGAATGTGAGTTGGACTCGGGTACTTTAGGACACCCCCCCCACACACACACACACAGATATATACCTACACCATCTCCGCGGTGTATGTAGAAATATAAGTGTATGTACCCGGTATAAATCTGGGTTTCTAAAGTCCATTTATTACTACCAAGCATTATTATTTATTATTACAGAAATAATCTTACCTGCGACTGAGGCGGTACTGAGGCTTCAAAAGCACCTTGATAGTCAGGAAAGTGCAAGCTGGGAAAGGTATGTGGCCTTCGCACATATACCCAGATACCTTGTATATGTGACAAAGGATCATACCAAATTTTCAGAGAGTGATAGGCCCAAGATCAGTAAAACTGCAGCTGTACGGAGCACTTTAGAAAACCGCTCATTCCGTGGCTACAGGTGTACCCTGAACCAGCAACCGGGTAAGGACAAAGACCGCAATTGGGAGCAACACGACCTCAGCATCGAGGATGAGAGGAAATATCTTGGTACACTGCAGACCTATTGGGTTGTTATCCCATTGCCCCTTCGCAATAAGGTAGCTTACTTTACCTTGCGAGCAAAGGGCCTGGCGCAAACTGGGGAGCTACCGGCCTCTTTGTCCAGGGTCGAGGAGTTGGCGAAAAAAGACCTTACTACACGTTATGCCGATATAATATCATCTAGAAGTGGTGTCGAGGAGTTTCTGGCCAACGACCTATCCTGGAAGGAGTTCCTGGCTTCTGATGAAGGTGTGGGTGTTAAAGCTTATGCCTATCGAGAAAAGGATGTGATAGCGATATATGAGCTTCTCAAACTAGAAGCACGGCTTCCAGAGCTATTCCCGGCGGGCATCGCTGTACCCCCGGTAGATGTCTGTGGTAGGTGCGATCGGTTCGCTCTTACCAGGCTCGTTGGCGTGGGGGCGCGGGGGCATTTTTCCAATCTACAAGTGTTAGAGGAGGAAACAGAGGCATTGGTCAAAATATTGAAAACAGTGTCTTGTAAACCGGAGGTAGCTGTGGAAATGCAAAAGGCATTTCAAGGCATCGCCCTGACTAAAGGTACACGTGATATTGTCGGCCTAATCCCAAGCAATGTAGATGAGCTAACACCTAGCAAAAAGTACCTGGTCACAGAGGCAGAAGCCAAGAAAATTCCCACGACTCAGAGGCAACGGGGAAACGTGGAACATGTATTGGGCAGGGGCCCAGCAGAGGACCCGGGTATGCACTACCCGAGTCAGGAACTTTATTCAGTCCTAACTGGTGGGCAGTAAAAGTAAAGTGTTTTTGCAGCCAAATACGACCCGTGCTCTTTGCCGCTCCCAACAGTTGCTTGCGTAGGGAGGGAACTATGTCACTATGGGTATATAGAATCCGAAGAATCGTCTTGTATTTATTTGCTTATTCAGCAAGCACCCGAGGAGCGTTAAGGGGTTGGGTTTAAAAAAAAGGAAAAAAAAAGTGCGCGTGTTATTTTAGTTCGAAGGTGTCGATACTCGATAGGGAATGGATTGTGCAGCCGAGTTTCATGCTGGTATTTGGCCCTGTAATGCATGAGGCACTGTATATTTGCAAAAGTATGTAATAATTTGAGCCGTTGGATGACTGATCAATCTAACAAATAGTTATATGACATTTCACAGTTTATTCAAGGCGTAAACTGTTAACTTTTATTCAATCAACCCGTTTATGGGAACACCTCTAGCTTATGATATTGCTGTACTTGTATCGCACTTATATTGATGTAGGTCTACCGTAGCTATTGTCGCCATACTGTGGAAAGTGCCAATACAATTTTTGTGTATTTGTTGTTGTAAATTTGAATGCTCTGATGTCCAATAAAACATAGTTTATATTTATCACGGAGAATTATTTATATATCACGATCACGCTCGACAGTTACCTAACTGCTGATTTTCATATTTTTGCAATAATTATATCAAGGCATTGAAACTGCATAGCCCTGCATTGAATAAGGATATTGGGAGGAAGAGAAATAGAAAAGTGCTGATAGTGGAGACGTGGAGACTCGTAAGCCGATAATTTCTATATCCAAAAATGGGCCGGCTCTTTTTGAAGAGTCGGCCAGCACTTTATTAGGGTGGCCATGGTCACCATACTCTTGGGAGTGCCAGTAAAAAATGTTTTTCTTCTTTATTGTGTAATGATTTGAATGCTCTGATGTCAAATAAAACTCGAAATAGTTTGTTTATATATGCATCACGTAGAATTAGTTATACGAGTATATCACGATGACGCTCAATAGTTGCCTAACTGATCTTCATATTTTGGCAATACTTATATAAAGGCATTGCAAACAAAGAAACTGCATAGCACTGCATTGAATAAGGATATTGGGAGGAATAGAAATAGAAAAGTGGAGACGTGGAGACTCGTAAGCCGATAATTTCTATCACGGAGAATTAGTTATACCGGTATATCATGATCACGCTCTACAGTTACCTAACTCTGGTTTTCATATTTTTGCAATGATTATATCAATGCATATTGCAAACAAACTACATAACCCTGCGTGGAATAAGGATAATGGGAGGGGGAGAAAATTGAAAAAAAAAGTGCCGATAGTGGAG
>CALLVB010000056.1 GCA_938010795.1 Minisyncoccota bacterium | reverse complement strand
TCGAATGTAATGTCTCCATCTATATATGCAAATACTTTCTGTAGATGAGAGAGCGTATCTCTAAATGATCCATCTCCAAGAGATGCAATGAAGTCAGCTGACTCTGTATCAATCTTTCTTTTTTCAGCCTTACACGTTCGCTTGACCAGCTCAACAAGCAATACTTTATTTGGCCGGTTAAAATCAAATACCTGACACCTGGAAATAATAGTATCTAAGATCTTATGTTTTTCTGTTGTTGCAAGTATGAACAAGACATGTGATGGTGGCTCCTCCAAGGTCTTGAGAAGCGCATTAAATGCTTCTTTGGTAAGCATGTGTACCTCATCAATGATATATACCTTGTAGTTTGAATTAAATGGTCTGGTGTCTACACCGGCACGTAATTCACGTATTTCACCAATACCTCTGTTTGAAGCGGCGTCTATCTCGTAGATATCTTGATCAGATGTTCCAAGTTCTCGAGCGAATATACGTGCGATCGATGTCTTCCCTGTTCCTCTCGTTCCTGAAAATAAATACGAGTGTGAGATTGAACCTTGTGTAATTGAATTTTGTAGAATTGAAATTACCTCATCTTGTCCCAATACATCATCAAATGTTTGTGGACGATATTTTCTATAAAGTGTTTCTGAAGTAATTTGTGTCATATAGTAATTATAACAAATCATCCAAAGATCAAGTATTAAAAAAGGCGATCGTTATCGTAACAATCGCCCTCTATTCATGTCGCTAGGCTAATCTAGCCTGCGCCGGAACTTGCCTCAGCGAGTTTTGCATCAACTCCTCCGCCTATTGCCTTTGCGCCTGCAATCAGAGCGACCGCGATAAGGGCAGCAATCAAGCCGTATTCAATAGCGGTTGCGCCGGATTCGTCTTTGATAAAACGTGTGATGAGATTTTGCATTTTAGACTCCTGTGTTAATGCACACTGTACAATACCTGATAAACAAATATTGTCAATTACCCTAACAGTGTTATTAAAATTACACCGGTAACTACAAAGAATCCTAGCAGCATCTTTTTGCGTATATTCTCTTCTTTAAAAAATAATCCCCCTATCACAATAGTAATTATTATTGAGGATATCTTTATTGTTACCACATACACAACTAATACATTCAGAATTGCAATCATTTGGAATATTAACTGAAATACCGCAAATAACGAAACGAGATAGAGCGCTCGTATATCATGTATCGTCGGTTTATGCTTTTGAATACTTTTGTAACAAGCAGGGATAGACATCACCAGCAGAAATAAGTTTGAGAGAAACACCCACTCAAAAGCTGAAGCTAATTGAGAGCCCACCTTGTCTAAGTTAGTTGTAACACCAATAAGTGAAATACTCACCACCATGTACCATGACGCTCTATCTGCAAACAGACTCTTTATGGGATCAAAGAAACTTTTATTTCCTTTCTCTAACTTCAAGAAATAAATCGCAACCATAATTATTACAACTCCTAATACTCCATAAATATTTGGTAGTTCTTGTAATAAAAAGAATCCAAAAATTCCAATCACGATAGGGGTAATAGAGTGGAGTAAAACAACTGATGATATTTCACCATGAGTAATTGCTTTAAGATTAAAAAACTTAGATAAGTAATAGAACGAAGAGCTTATAATAAATATCCACCAAAATTTTGAGTCAACAGAAGCAATACTCTCAAAAGATATAAATGGCAATAACAGTAGACAAATAAATGAAGAAACAAAAAATATAAGAATATTTATACTCACCCCATCTTGTTTTACGACATGCTTACTAATAATTAGCTTCAAAGAATATAAGAGGGTCATTGCTATTGAAAACAAAATACCAATAATGAAGACGGGGTTTTCTACGTTATCAAAAGATTGCAAAAACTTAAGGAGTGTATATGTAACAGGCACAGAACAAATAGTTAGTACCCATAAAAATATATTATTCTGAAAAAGATTTTTCATAAAAGACATCGAGTCATTGTAACAAAACACCACGCTCTGGGCGTGGTATTTCTACTATTATATTTTTGATCCTGCTCGCTTACGTGCTGACTCTGTCAGATGTGCCTTTCTGAGTCGTACTTCTTCTGGAGTCACTTCAATGTATTCGTCCGATCTCATCATCCCAAGAGCCTTCTCGAGAGTGATTTCCATAGGTGGAGTAAGCTTTACTGTTCCGTCTGAACCAGAGGCACGCATGTTGGTAAGCTGCTTCCCTTTAGTTGGGTTTACCACCATATCTTCTCCTTTGGCTGTATTTCCCACAACCATACCTTCGTACACCTCTTGATTTTGTGAAATATACAGTGTCCCTCGCTCTTGCATGTTTGCAATTGAGAATCCAAGTGCCTTACCTGTTGCCATTGCGATCATTGAACCTCGCTCTGTCTTTTGAATTTCTCCAGCGTACGGACGGAATCCAATTACTAGTGTTGTTAAAATCCCCTCTCCTTTTGTATCAACAATGAACTCATTTCGATACCCAAGCAATCCACGTGTCGGCATTTCAAATGTCATTTTTGTTTGTGAACCTTCTTGTTCCATATTCATCATGATTCCTTTTCGCTTTCCAAGTTTTTCAATCACGTTTCCTGAGAAGTCCCCTGGTACTAAAATAGTCACTTCTTCAAATGGTTCTTGTTTAACACCATCAACCTCTTTAACAATTACCTCTGGTTGAGACACCGCAAGCTCGAATCCTTCACGTCTCATATTTTCGATCAGCACAGCAAGGTGCATTTCTCCTCTACCAAATACCTGATATCGCGCATCATCTGAGAAATCTACTTGCAACCCTACGTTAATCTCAAGTTCTTTCTCTAGTCGTTCCCTGATTTGCCGGGATGTTAAGAATTTCCCAACCTTTCCTGCAAAAGGTGAATCATTAACAAACATAAATAGACCAATGGTTGGCTCATCTACCGTAATAGCCGGTAGCGCTGATGTTGCTTCCTCTAAAACAATTGTTTCCCCAATAAAAATTTCTGGAATACCTGCAATCATTACAATATCCCCTGCAGTTGCCTCAGAAACCTCTTCTTTAGCCATTCCTTTGAATGAGAATAGTTTAGTAAGCTTGCCTTTATATGTCTTACCCTCAGCATCTTTAACTAGCACAGATGCATTTGCTGGTAGTGTCCCTTCGTACACTCGACATACACCCATTCGTCCCAAAAAGTTATCGTACGCAAGGTTAAACACCTGGGCTTGTAGTGGTTTTGATTTAAGATCATCTCCTGATGCTGGATCTACCTTTTCAAGTACCAAGTCCAGTAGTGGTGTTAGATCTGATGACTCGTCAGTCATCTCTTTCTTTGCGATACCATCTCGTCCAATTGCATATACTGTTTCAAAGTCTAATTGCTCGTCTGTTGCTCCCAGGTCCATAAATAACTCATATACCTCGTCGTGAGACTTCTCTACGTCAGCAGCAGGCTTGTCGATTTTGTTAAGCACAAGAATTGGCTTAAGACCTAGTTCTAGAGATTTTTTAAGTACAAACTTAGTTTGAGGCATTGGCCCTTCAGCTGCATCTACTACAAGTAATACTGAATCAATTGAACGCAATACTCGTTCTACCTCTGATCCAAAGTCAGCATGGCCTGGCGTATCGAGAATATTAATCTTTGTATCTTTATATAAACAAGATGTGTTTTTCGCATAAATGGTAATACCCCGCTCTTTTTCAAGGTCATTTGAATCCATAGATGCACCTTCTTCTGTCATTCCTGTCTGTTTAAGTATTTCGTCTGTAAGCGTGGTCTTTCCGTGATCCACGTGGGCAATAATTGCGATGTTTCTGATTTGCATAGTCGCGGTATTATAACAGACTATTGACTGATTATTATGTCTTATGTGTTAGTATTATTTTATGAAAGATCCAGAAAAATTTAAGAAAGGGATTAAACCTATTAAAGACATCATTGAATCTAATCCTGAATTTGCAGAAGCAAAACTTGATGTAGACAAAGAACTATCTAAATCTTTATACGGACTTAAACAAGAGCATGTTAGTGATGCTGAATCTTATAAGATGCTCGAGTTTGCTGAGAGCCTATTACCTTTTATTAATGCATCTGTAGTTCTTGATGAGTTTGGAGGATTTCACGGAATGCCAGATACTGGCAGGCGGGGATGGGAAAAATTTCTTGATGAGTCTAATGAAGAAAATCTATTAATCCTGAAACAAGAGTTAGATAAAAATCCAATGGGTATTAACAATATGATTCCCATAATCAGTCTAGCTCCTATCTTGCTTTCCAACGCTGGTATAGACATGCCAAAAATAACAGAAGAAGCTGCATATTTAGAAAATCGAGTAATCTCTGAGTATCAACACAAAGAAGAGTACGATGAAACTGCACGTGTTGGATTAGCTGAAGATGTAAAGTTACTAGGTAAAATGATTGTTAAAGGTATTATTGATCATTATTCTCAGTAATATATTATTTATATAAAAGAAAAAACCGCCGTTGGCGGTTTTTTCTTTTGTTTTTACATAATGAAATTTGTAAGTAGAAATTATTTTGGAATAAAATATTTTCTTTTGCCCCATCC
>CALLVB010000055.1 GCA_938010795.1 Minisyncoccota bacterium | reverse complement strand
TCATTTCGAGTCCTCATAATTTGTCTAATAAACGGAATGATAGCAATGTCAGCAAGTGTTAGTCTGTCTTCAATTAAATATGTACCTATTTGTAAATGATCTTCAATCTTTTGAATCATGTCAGCGAGATCTTTTGTATGAACTCTATGTTTTTCTGTATCAAAGATTCTATTCTCTCCATACTTAAATAAATCTATTTGATGTTTGAATATCTCTCCACACCACTCCCACCAATCAACCATTTGTTGATACGCTGGTGTATTTTTTTGTGGTGTGAACTCTTTGTTCCCAATGTTTTCGTCAAGCCAGACATTAATATCATTTGATTCCGGCATGATAATTTCTTCACCACTAGCTGTAATAATATGTAGTACTGGAACACGTGGTTTGTCTACATGTTCCAACATCCATGGTGTCCATTCTCGGAGAGGTTCATTAACTATCTTGTGTTCAATATTTTTAAGATACAAAACCATTCGAACTCTAATGCAAAACGGACATCGTCGGTAATCATGGAGTGTTATATTCATATTTTTATTGTACCAAAAAAGACCCGTACGGGTCTTTTTTGATTACTCTACAATAAGGGTTCCGACCATTCCATTTGCTCTGTGTGATCCAACACTACAGTAATACTCGTATGTACCTGCTTTGTCTGCGACGAACGTAACTGTTGTTTCATTTCCTGTTGATACTTTCTCTGTTGCAGCGTTAAATTCATCAACAACCCAGTCGTGGAATCCATCAACTGATCTAAATGTAACTGTTACCGTATCACCTTCTTGCACTCGCATCTCAGTAATATCATATTCAAAATTAGAACCAAGAACAGTGAATGATGTCTCCCCAGGTGTTACCTCTGGTGCTACTGCATCTCCACCCACTAGTTCTACTGATGACTCAGTGGTTGGTAGCTCTTCTGATTCTTCTGGTGTTTCTTTTACCATAACTTCTACACTCCCTTCTTCATCAAGAATCTGTTCTGGAGTTCGCGTGTCAACAACTTCCTCGACAACTTCTTCTGTTGGTGCTGGCTGTGTTGAAACAATCTCCTCTGTCTCGATAGTATTGTTTGTCATAAACACATATCCAACTACTGCCAATACCACTACTGCTAACACACCTGTTATTATTTTTTTATTCATAGTTTTTTATTCTTAATCTCGCTATTATACTCTGAATACGTAATATAAAAAACACACAGCTGTGTGTTTTTTATATGTTTTTTGTAATATCTCTATGGAGCTATTCTTACTCCCTGTTCGTCTAATCTCACACCAGCTTGAACCTCAACCTCTTCTGATTCCTCTCCGACTTCTTCTATAGGCTCTTGCTCTACTTGTTTAATCTCAGCTATATTCACATTCACTGAATCATTAACTGCTTGATCTTTCATAAACTTATCTTTCTGGGTCACTACCAATAATACTAGTAGGGCTGCCACAAATATAAGAATTATCCATTTAAGTCCATCTTTCATATGTAAAAGATTATTTTCTTAATAATAGCTTTATTATATCATTCGATATATTTTATTCACAAAATCCCAGATAAATAAGTGGGAGAACTTTTCTTCCTGTGTTGTTATATATAAGCGGATTGGAATTCTTCATAACATTATCTCTCGTGTTACCACCACTTGAAGCACGAGTAATAATCCCCGTGCCGTACTTTTGATCTAAATTATCAATAACCTTGAGTAATCTTTTGTTATCAATATCTTTCTTTTGATCATCAATAAATAAAGAATGTTGACAGCTAAGCTCTTGTACACCAGAAATCACTACTTGTGTTGCTCGATACTTTTTACCATCTTGCATAATAGTAGGTAGCAGATCTACTAGTGCTTTAAAGAACGTTTGTGGATCATCTACCGGAGACGGAAAACGCACCTCCTGCGAGGTATATACCTCGTCAAAACTTTTTACACCACAACTAATTCTTGTTGCCCCTTTATTAAGTCTCCTGAGCTTGTGAGTGATAGTTTCACAATGACGAGATAACTCAGCGAGTAAAAACACCTGATCACTTGTTGGTTCCTTAAATGCGTGAATTTTACTGATACTCTTTGGTGTCTTATTTTCGATTTCGAGACCACGTACCTCATACCCTTGTAGCTCCTTGTGTTTTTCTTGATATGGTTTTGAAAGAATATCATGTACCCAAGATTCACCCTTCTTTACGTAATCACCAATTGTAAAAATACCATATGCATGCATTTTCGGTACTGTTTTATATCCAATTCCTGGAACGTATCCGATAGGTAGTGTCCATACCTTATCTTTAATGTATCTTTCTGAGAGGATGGTAATGCCATGCGGCTTATTCATCCCAGAACCAATCTTTGCAAGTGTCTTTGTTGGACCTACACCAATAGAAAACGTGATACCAAGAGCGTGTTGTAGCTTTTCTTGTATTTGAACAATAATGTCTAGATAAGACACACCTAACTCTTTATCCAAACCGGTAATATCAACATAACACTCGTCTATACTTGTTTTTTCTATCTTCTGAGTAAACTCAGACACAATGGATTTGAAACGTGTTGAATATAAGGAATACTTTTTATAATCAGAAGAAACTAGTATGGCCTCTGGATATTCCTTCTCAATATCTTTAATTTTTGTTCCGCGTACAACCCCTAATTTTTTTGCCTCATATGAATAAGCAGTTGCTGCACCACGCTCATACCCAATCACTATCGGTTTACCACGAAGCTCTGGATTTGTTGCTTGTTCACATGATGCAAAAAAGGCATCTCCATCTATATGGAGTAATACTTTGTGATAGTTATACTCATCCATACCTACCTAGAGTCGTACCTTCTAATCACAGAAATAACCTTTGCCTCAACATTGAGTGATCCTTCTGGATAAATGTCATCATAGTCTTCGTTCGCAGCCTCTAAATAAAAAGTATCTGTTTGTTGATTCTTTCGTAAATACTTTAACGTAAAGCTACCATCAACATCAGCAACCACAATATCTCCTGGCTTTACGTTTCGTGTTCTCTCAACCACCACATAATCTCCATTCATGATCCCTGCGTCTTTCATAGAAGGTCCTTTAACTCGTAACATGTACGTTGCATCCTTGTCATCAATTAACCACTCATCAAGTGACATAGTATCTATTTCCTGCTCTTCAACCGGTGCTGGAAATCCTGCCTCAACCAAACCAAGCAACCTAAGAGAATATGGACTAAACGTTGGGATTAATCTCCCCTTCTTGTCTTTTTCGAGTACTCCATAACGAGCAAGCTTAGTAACAAGTTTCGAAGCTGCGTTTTTGCTCTTATAGTCAAATAGTTCACATATTTCACTGTATGTAGGCATTCGTTTATGATTTCTGTAGAAAGCCTGAATTATTTGTGCCTTTTCTTCCATATTATTTTATGTCGTTATGAGTGATGCGTATTACTGGTCACTCTTATGATTTACTGAGTGCATAGTAGATACGTCTCATAAACCATCGGGTTGTCTTGTCAGGTCTTATAACTAGGTAAGACCTGATTAAACAAAATGCTAATGTATATACATTAGCATTTTGGTGAACGATTGTATACCTACCACTGTTTATAACTTATTTTTTGAGTGAATTTTTCCACTGATACATAGCGATAGCTGTTGATGTACCTGCATTAAGTGACTCACATTCTTCCTCCATAGGAATAGAAAGTAAAATATCACAGGCTTCTTTTGTCTTGGTACGAATACCCTCTCCTTCATTCCCCACAAGCAACACAGTTGGTGCATCAAAGACTTCTTGTGTAATTGACTGTTTTGATTCTCCGTCTAACCCGTAAATCCAGAATCCAGCCTTTTTAAGGTCAGCGAGTGTCTGATTTACATTTCCAATAGAAACAAGTGGAACTCGGAATGCCATTCCGACAGAGACCTTGATCACCGTTGCATTTACCTTTGCTTGTTTATGAGTTGGAATAAGAA
>CALLVB010000054.1 GCA_938010795.1 Minisyncoccota bacterium | reverse complement strand
CTCCATCAATATACTTTTGTAAGTATCGGTGCGCAATCATGTCAGGGTACCGACGAATAGGGGACGTAAAGTGAGAGTAATGACTAAACGCTAACCCAAAGTGTCCAATATTTTTAGTAGAGTACTCAGCCTTTCTCATAGACCGCAAGATAGTCATAGAAATAAACGTCTCGATGTCTTCACCTCGGTGTTCATCAAGAATTCGGTTGATTTCTTTTGAAGAAATTTTCCCTCCTTCATCAGAGTCGACCTCGAACCCAAGTTTGTTAAGTAGGTTCACAGCTTCGATGATTTTTTCTGGTTTTGGTTTATCGTGAACCCGATAAATGAATGGTCGCTTCGATTCGTTTCCATCAGCTAATACAGATACAAACCGAGATACTTCCTTGTTAGCAAGGAGCATGAACTCCTCGATCATTTCCATGGTGAATAGTCGTTTCTTTTCCTCTACACCAATAGGGAACATGTGTTCGTCTAATTTAAATTTAACTTCTGTTGATTCAAACGAAATAGCTCCAGCTTTAACTTTACGCTTTTGCATGTGTCTGGCCATTTCTGCCATGATTTGCAAGTCTTCAAGGTGGTCACCTGCGTTGTCATCAAGCACTGCTTGTGCTTCTTCATATGAGAATCGCCGGTCTGAGATGGTTACGGTCCGTCCAAACCACCTGTCATGGACGTTTCCCTGCCTGTCCATTTCAAACACGCAAGAAAAAGTTAGTTTCTCTTCGTTTGGATTCAGTGAACAGAGTTCATTAGAAAGAATTTCTGGGAGCATAGGAATTGTTCGGTCTACTAGATAGATAGAAGTCGCACGTTTTACTGCTTCATCATCTAGTTTTGACCCAGGACGTACAAAGAACGAAGGATCAGCAATGTGAACACCAACCTCAAAGTTACCGTTATCCATCTTTTGAATAGAGAGCGCATCATCAAAGTCTTTTGCATCAAACGGGTCAATCGTAAAGGTAAGACGATCTCGCATATCTCGTCGTTTTTTAATTTCTTCTTGAAATGTTTTCTCTGAATCTAATTTAATTTGGGCAGCCTCTTGTTCAACCTCAGGAGGGAAGCCAAGCATCAGTCCTCGGTCCAAGACTACTGCACGCATTTCAGTTTCGTGGTCTCCAGACTTTCCAAGCACATCAATGATGGTAAATTCCGGATCATGTTTTGCGTTGTCCCACGAGTCTAGTTTGATAAGGATCTTTTTACCATCTAGTTTGTGATATTTTTGAGCATTGAGGATTTTTGCCTCTGGCCAAAATCCTCTTTGGTCAGCCACAAACTTAACCACTCGCTTTTTCTTATCTCGGTCAAATACTTCTTTGATTTGTCCTACGAATTGAGTCTTTTGCCTCTTGAGTACCTCGATAACTTTTCCTGTTGTTTGTCCGTCCCTGTTTTTACCTGTTACTTCAAAAGAGACAGTATCTCCGTCAAGAGCGGTGAGTAAATTTCTTGTATCAATTTCAATTGAGTCATCAAAGTCGATATGTCTGATGTATCCTACCTTTCGACCAGTCGTTTTTATCGACCCTGTATAAAGTGTTGTCATAATAGATGTATTGTATCACTCAAACACATATAGACACTGTGGGGAAGTATAAGAATAAGTAAGATATATGCCTTAAGTCTGACTACCTGAGTTTTTTATTTGGAATTTGACAAAAGGAAGTTACTCAAGGTATTTTAAGAAGAGGAGGAAAGTGATATGCAAATTCTAGATTCATCAGAACGATTACGACTACATACTCTGTGGAATGACTTACTCTGGCCCATGCCAGGAAAGGTTGAATACACTCACGAGCAAGTTATGCAATTTGAAAAATATATATACGAAGAAGGTTATCTCGTTCGCATATCTGCCGAGGAATATTTTTTGGAGGCAGCGACAAGTGAGGTAATCAGAGATGGAATCTTTGTTATATGTACCATGCTGTTGTTGTATGGCTTTGTGAGATTTGGAGGTGATGGATTTTTCCCTCAGCTTCGGTTCATTTGGTGGCCATTATTTTTCCTAGGGTGGATTGGATTTTTATATTCATCGTTTTGCTTATTTTTCGAGTGTTATCATGTTTGGAAAGGTAGGGAAATAATGAGACGCTACAAAAGTTTTTGCAAGATGGTACGTCAGTTAAAGCACAAATTTGTTGATGCGTAATAAAAGAAGCGGCCTTCCGAGGGCGCTTTTTTACATGTCAGCAACCAAGACAAGTCTCCAGCAATATAAAAAACACTTGTTTGACATAAAATCATTAAATAAGTATAATTCCGCCAGAAGTGAAAGTTATGTCATGTCGATATAACTACTTTGAAAACGAAAGAAAGAGGTATTTTATGAGTACTTATTTAGCTACAAATGGTCAACAGTTTGTTGATTTTGATCCAGATGGTGATGATCTAGAAATTGATATTATTGGTGACGACGTGACAAGTGTCGCGGTGTCTGCAAGCGGATGGGAGTCAATTGATGTCCTCGTTGAAGACGTGCCGGACCTAACACTGAACTTCTCTGACACAACGTTTGTTGAGGTTGAAGGTCAGATAGAAAATCTTAACCTGACACTCAGAAACGTATCGTATTTTGAAGCGTATGATGCACAAAGCATCGGCGGTTCAATTTTCGATTCTCTGTATATCGAAACATACGCTGACGATATGATCGACTTCACTATGGGGCGGATCGAAGGCGGAGAACTTTCTGCCGATACAGTTGTATTGCGCATCACCGACGATGTAGATGATGTTTCTATTGATGCTGATACTGCCTCAATAATTGCTCGCGACGCATCGGTAGATATGGAATTTGATGTACAGGCACTGAACTTTACTGCTCGCGGCGACGCGCCGGTAAATCTACATGGTGAAATTGACGGATTCACAAACTCTCGCATTTCTTTGAGTGATGAAGATGACAATGTTGATTTCTCGGGTGAAAGTAATATATCTGCTTCGCTTGCTGGAGGTGATGATACTTTCCGCTCTGATGAGGGTAATGATGTTGTTAACGGCGGTGCCGGTGATGACTTTATTAGTACCGGTGACGGTAATGATGTTCTCAACGGTGGTACTGGTAGTGATCAACTCTATGGCGGCTTCGGTAACGACAAACTTATCGGCGGTGACGACGGAGATTTACTCTTTGGTGGTTCTGGTGATGATATCCTCAACGGCGGCGACGGCGATGATGATGTGGTTGGCGGTTACGGCAATGACAGACTCATTGGTGGTGCTGGTGAAGATCAAATTGATGGTGGATACGGAAATGATCGTATCAGTGCTGGTGAAGATCGAGATGAGGTTGATGGCGGCGACGGCAACGACATTATTCTTGGTGAAGGCGGCGACGATGAACTTCGTGGTGACGAGGGCAATGACACTATCAATGGCGGCGACGGCAATGATTACATTCATGGTGGCAAAGACGACGATGTGCTTGTTGGTTTAGCTGGTAATGATGAAATCCTTGGTGGAGACGGTAATGATCTTCTCAACGGCGGTGCAGATGACGATATGTTAGACGGCGGTGCTGGTGATGATACTCTTGTCGGCGGTGCCGGTAGTGATAGTATTGCAACCGGTTCTGGAACTGACTTTGTTAACGGCGGTGCCGGTAGAGATACTATCTCTTCGGGTGCTGGTGATAATATTATCTATGCCGGAGCTGACAATGATGAAGTCAATGTTTTTGCTGAAGGCAGTCATTATATTAATGGCGGTACGGGTAACGACGAGATTCGCTTTGTTGCGTCTGATGAAGACGGGAACTATGTGGCCAGCAGTCGCCTTGAGGGCGGTAGCGGTTACGATGTGCTCATTATTGAGACATTCCAAGTTGGTGAAATTGCTCAAATCATTGAAGCTGGTACACTCACATTTGTGATTTTTGACAATCCCGAATCGAGCGTGCTAACGTTCAGCGGTTTTGAGGAAGTAATCTACACATCTACTGTTGCACCACCACCACCAGCAGCCCAAGAATTGGATACTGGTGCTGATGCGTTTGATTTCTCGTTTGCGCCACGTCCAGATATGGTCGATTCTGTTGCTATGATCGATGATGCATTTGCATCTGAAGATGTTGCGACAGGGTTTACTCTTCTGGACGCTCTTATGGAGATACCGGTTGAGACTGCTGATATGTCTTATGACGTACCTGCAAATGATACTGCCGATTTCATATTTGATATGATCGCATAATCGCTTCGTTTAAAAAGAATTGAAAAGCCGCCCCACGGGGCGGCTTTTTTCTGTATCTTTTTCACAAAAAGGGGCGGTGAATTGACTTGAGAATGCTATAATAGTTACTAATTATGGCAGCAAAGAAAAAAGAAACTAGTGATTACGGAGCGGATCAGATTTCTATCTTAGAAGGATTAGAACCGGTACGAAAACGTCCAGGTATGTATATTGGTTCAACCGGACCTGAAGGGCTTCACCACATGATTTGGGAGATTTTTGATAACTCTCGAGATGAAGCGATGGCAGGACACGCAAACCGAATTGAGGTTTCTGTTCTTAAAGATGGAACTATTAGGGTAGCAGATAACGGACGGGGTATTCCAGTTGATAAACACAAGAAAACAAAAGTATCTGCTCTTGAAACAATTATGACGACACTCCATGCAGGAGGTAAGTTTGGTGATGGAGGATATAAAATCTCAGGAGGACTCCATGGTGTAGGTGCATCTGTGGTAAATGCACTCTCTGTATACATGAAAGCTGAGGTTCACAAAGACGGTGGCATCCATGTTCAAGAATATTCTCAAGGACATAAAAAAGCTGCAGTTAAAAAAGTTGGAACAACAAAAGAACAAGGTTCTGTTATTTACTTTAAACCTGATCCAGAGATTTTTAAAGAAAGTACTACGTTTGTATGGAAAAAGATTGTGACACACCTTCGAGGACAAGCATACCTGGTAAAAGGACTTGAAATTAATGTCGTGGACATGAGAGAGTACGAAGGTCCTGATCCAGACACATACTATTACTACGATGCGGATCTTGATGTGCCAACACAATCGTTTTACTTTGAAGGAGGGCTACGTTCACTTGTTAAGTTCCTTAACAAAAACCAAAAGCCAGTCCACAAACATACATTTTATATTTCAGAAAAAGTAAATGAGGATGGAGAGGCGGTAGAGGTAGCATTTCAATATGTAGATGATATTTCAGCACGAATTTTTGCCTATGCCAATAACATTCCGAACGCAGAGGGCGGATATCACTTAACAGGATTTAAAACAGCACTAACTCGGATCATTAACGCATACGCAAAGAAAAATAATATCTTAAAAGAAAAAGATGGTGCACTAACAGGAGATGACATCCTAGAGGGATTAACAGCTGTTATTTCTGTTCATTTGCGTGAACCACAATTTGAGGGACAAACCAAAGGGAAACTTGGATCAACAGAAGCCAAAGGGATGGTTGAGACAACATTTGGTAAAGCATTACAATTTTTCCTAGAAGAGCATCCAGATGATGCAAAGGCAATGATTAACAAAGGTCTTTTAGCAATGCGTGCACGTAAAGCAGCCAAAGCAGCCAAAGATTCAGTATTGAGAAAGGGTGCACTTGAAGGAATGACACTTCCTGGAAAATTAGCTGACTGTCAGACTAAATCAGCTGAGGAGTCAGAACTATTTATTGTGGAGGGAGACTCAGCGGGTGGTTCAGCCAAACAAGGGCGAGATAGGCGGACTCAAGCTATTTTGCCGTTGCGAGGTAAGATTTTGAATGTTGAACGAGCACGACTTGATCGAATGCTTGGTTCAGAACAAGTTAAGAACTTGGTGATTGCGCTTGGTACGGCCATTGGAGACACGTTTGATATTGAAAAACTCCGATATCACAAGATTGTCATCGCAACCGATGCCGACGTGGATGGGGACCACATTAGAACCCTACTGTTGACACTATTTTTCCGGTATTTCCGACCAATTATTGAAGGAGGTTATTTGTATATCGCACAGCCCCCGTTATATAAAATTAAAAAAGGAAAAGAGCAAGTGTATGCATATTCGGATGAAGAAAAATTTAAAGTTCTTAAGGAGTGGGGA
>CALLVB010000053.1 GCA_938010795.1 Minisyncoccota bacterium | reverse complement strand
ACAAACGACAATCATACAAGATGGTTAGTCGCACTGTTTGCCCCAATAAAATACAAGACTTTATCACCCGGCTAATCGACTAACGCTCCGGATACTACATACTGCTGATGGATGGCCCGATGACATGATCCTTTACACCTTGCGATAAGGCAGCACTGCGTATTCACAATACTGCGTGTTGTTAAAAAATAAGCGAAGTTATTGCTGTGGACTGCGTACTGCGTACCGATCAAAAACAAATGTTCTTTTGCCCCATAAGTCGACTGTATCAAGGCCGATTTACTAGATTACTAGATTTTGATATGATAGAAAACTTGAGGGTTCTCAGATTTTTTAAATAAAATTTGGACATGTTTTGTAAAACAGAAAGTATTATCATCAAAATAAGGAATATCTCCCCGATCCAAAGTCAATTGGCAATTTACATGGACCATCAACCCGACTGCACATCCACTCGACTACCGTACATAATTTCCTTTCTCCAAAGCAGCTCAGCGCCGGTTTTACGTTTGATTACATCTACAGTATCGCCTAGCGATACGTTGATATCTACCGGGCACAACCTGGCTTTCATGTGGCCAAAGCTGACCAAAGAGTTACCCGTGTGGGTTACCGTACTGATATTTTATTCGAAAGTGTGAGCCTGACACGAGACTAAAACCATAGCCTATATCAAAGAGTCTCCGTATCTACCGTATTTTGCCTATATTAATCCACTTATGACTACCGTAGTCGAGGTAGGGCCCAAGGGTGTAGTCCTTTTACTTCTGGGGCTTTCATTATTAAAAGGACTGTTACTAAATTTCCAAGGCCGAATTGGGATGCACAGAAATACGACACCATACTCTGTATATGAAAATATCATGGCACAGCTGTAGTAGGCATTCAGGCATTCAGGAGTATAAAGCATTGCGAACACTATTTCCTGAATGTACTCGGGCAACATCCATAGCCAAGCTTAACTCTAAGCCCAACAACCCTAACCCCCCCCCCCCCGGTAGCCGAACAAGCCCTAAACGTAAACTTCCAACGGTGGCCCGTACAGGTAGACCGACTCCACGGAAGGAAAAAATATATTACCGGTACCCCCTGAATCAATACAGGTCCGAGAGACATACCCAACTGGTCAATCTCTTGTCACGGAAGATCGGTGGGAAATGGCGTGTAAGCTGTCTGCTTGCTAATGATACAGCTACTGGTACATTCGCTTTGAGCCAAGTTGAAGTGTAACCCATAGACAAACATAAATAATAGTGTTTGTCTATGATGTAACCCCAGGTGTACGCTCCTGAAGCATGCTTAGCTATGGCCAGAGGGCGAGTAATATGTACTACCGGTGTAACGTAATTATATTCGTCCGTAATTTTAATCGAAATCGAATTTTCTTACGGCATGAAATAAGTCGGCACCGATTTAAATTACTGTAAAAATATTCGGCAGCCGTGAGAAAAGTCGACGGGGTGCGAATTATTTTATGCCGTGTACACCGGTACGGTACTCCTTCTTGGCTATTATTCTAGCCTCAAAGAGGGCCTCTCTGACAAGACCTTTGCCTTCTGTTCTATTGCCCATGTCACAGAAAACAGTCAGCTACGGAGGGTATACTATGCTTACACTGGCGAATCCTTGATGGATTAAGCACATTGTAACCAGCCGACTCCATTAAAGGATCTGCTTTATTCGCCCACATGAGTTGTTGTTTCATCGATAAAAAGGGACCAATAGACACATCAAACAACAAATTGTGTTTTGCGAGCAGAGAGCTTATCTGTTTGTTTAACTCTTTGGTTTTCAACAGGACGGGCGAAGTTCAATCCCTGTGTCACGCAGCCGAGGACTGCTCCACAGCCTATCACCCTTACGTACTGTATAGTCTGGACATTGCGTTCTGTTGGATAGAGATATAGAATTTTCAACCTTAACATGATCTTGCTCCGTCACCAATTCATTTTGACATTTACAAATCTTATCCTCGAACAAAGAAACCAAGTTGCGGCGGTTCAACGCAATTTCCTTAGACCTTTTCATAGCAATCTCTTGCAACGAGCTTAGTCCTTACCAGAGGTAAAACGAGAGCATTGAAGTATTACGCTTTTTATTTATTCATAAATTTGACCACTCTATACGGTACATGTCCCATATAACATTCTAGACAGGGGGCTTGATGCATGCACGGTACGCATTTATTGCGTACACGAATACTGGTTAACCTCGTCGCTTTGCACTTCGTTTTCATCGAAGCTACCTTCACATCTATGATTTTCATTTGGCAACGGGCATTGGCAAAAACATCCACACTTTAGAAAGGTACGAATCTGTATTCGCTAGCCACTAGTATTCAGGGAATTGTAGTTAATCTTTTATACTCCCGTTAACAGGCGGCTAGCACATAATCTGTAATTCTCTTTATCGAGATTTGGAAAGTACATGACCAAAATCAGGAGCGAGTCATACAATTGAATCCTACTCAGCTACGCTTCGTTGTGGTTATCGTCATTCCTCGGCTAAGATGTACCCCTAATATGGGCGATCTTTTTCGAGCTGCAGCGCGAACGCAACGGGCCGACAATGTGTGTGCGATCTTTGACGCCGTGCAACGGAGCTGTGTGCATTCGTGCACCTTGAGGGTTACGGCGTCGACGCGAGGTGCGTGACAGCTGGCCCTTTGAGGTGTGCTGTTGAAGAATAAATGGCGAGGTCGCTGATGTTTGACTAGTCGCAGAGCTTTGTGGTTTTCTCGGCTGAGATCTATCTGCGATGCTGGCCGATCTTTTTCGAACTGTAGCTCGAAGACACCCGGAAGGAGGCGGAGTTTGAACTGTGTGAAGACACCGGGCCCAGGATCGTCCTCGCCCGTGGAATGGAGCCGTATGCATTCGTGCACCTTCAGGGTTACGGCGTCGACGAGGGATGTGTGGCAGCTGGCCCTTTGAGGTGTGCTGTTGAAAAATAAATAGTCCATCTGCTTCATTTGACGAGGTCGCCGATGCTACGTTCGGTTGGGAAGTTCCAGCCACAGAGCTTGACTGATTCACGTGTGTCAGTGTCTCCAAATTCGAAACACCGATCAGAGGAAGCGAGGCGCTTCGAAAGCCACCCCTTTTGTCTTGATCAGACATGGCCACGGAATTAATCCTGTCGTCCGTGTGAAGACCAGGCGCAACAGCACCTATTGGTTTCACTGAAGAATTTTCTGAGCGTTGATAGGATCTGCCGAGAAGTCCCTAGATCGTTGCCAGTCAAGGTCGTGTGCTATTGCTCTCTTGCCCGACCAATGAAGTCGCCTAGTAAATAGAACGCACGTGTGTACCTCGTTGTGCCGGACCTAAATAGAATAGATCAACAATTACATCAGAGTATCAATTACATCGAGTTGGCGACTTTTTGGCTGAAGAACATATACGGTACCGAACAACTCCAAACGGTGTGGTTTATAAAGGCCCTCTCACTGAGTTACTGATTGAATGTTTAATTAATAAGTTGCCGTCAGTATTGCCTCGAACTTTCTGGTACTCACTTTATTAGTAATATTAAATTTGTTTTACCAAATGTTTTGGACCTTCGCCTTACTATTTTCTACTGGGCGTTAGCTCAATGACAAATCTCAGGTCCTTGGCAAACTTGGTCCTAAAAGTGCCGTTGTCTTAGGTGTTGTGTCTACCGCAATGACGTTGTTGGTCTACCGGTACATTGCTAACAAGAGCAGCTTGCGCATGTGTCACCAGACCGTGATGTAAACAAAACCCCCTCAAAGCTTCTTTGCTTTGTCTCTCATGAAAATGTCATTAGCTTTGCGGCGGCAGGCCCGCTTGGTGGGCTCCCAAGGGGTTAACATCGCAGATTTATCTAGGACAGCTGCACAACATGGGTGACCTGCCTTGATTTGGTGGAGGAATAGTGCTCGTGCTCTCAGAAATAGTGCTCTGGGCATAGTGTTCTGTGGCTCTGGGTCACACTTGGCAGGTCTCTTGCTCAATCAAGCAATGTCCAATTCTTTGTAAGAACACAAGCAGCATTCCTTTCCTGCCCTCATAAATCATGTACAAATTCTTCACTTAGGGAATCTTCCTTCGGAGCCCAACAAAATGCAAAATGCATTTCGTCACGGTAATAGTACTTCTCCACAGTTTTACGAGAGAGGCCCACCTCATCATGTACCAGGCCCATTCCTGTGGCCTTAGACGGTTGGTAACTTGGTATATATAATATAATCTATACCGGTATCACACACTTGGACCGCCATAATGGCGGCTGCGTCCAAGTGTGTGACCGGTATACTGGTAACTTACAGAAGGTATTGTAATACCGCAATAGCCCACCGACTCACTCCTCTTAGTCGACCGTTGTAAATCTTCCCTGGTGCCTAATTAGTGGTACTTAACAACTCTCGGTAAACGGCGGTGGTAATCCAGTCTGAAAATGGCCGCCTAACTACCTGTACCGTACTGTGTGTGGGAAATGGAAGAACATCAGATTCCCAAACCCGATGCTAAGAGGTAACAGTAGAAAGGGCTTTCGGCTGCCGGTAAAGTGTGTCCTCCTCAGAGTCCTCACTAGCCGCTTGTGTGTGTGTTGCACACCATGCAGCTTTTTTTTTTGCATGGTTGCACACACACATGCTGACAATGCAGCTGCTGTCTGGGTGGCACAGCAGAATGCATTGCAAAATTTTTCAAATGTAAAATAATGGGATTAAGACTCATTGTGGGTTATTCTTTCAAATACAAAAAATGTGAATAGCAATCATGTTATTATCATGGCACATTTTGTTTCTTTTTATGACAAACCTGAAGACATATAAAATTGATTTTATTTCTCTGTCTGTGTTTGTGTGTTGGGCAACATGAGTAATGAGCACCACACACACCAGATGCCGCTCAAAAATTCAGAGGGACCTTTATAGCCAATGGAACTGGTTCCTCTTCCTTTCGTCGGTCCGAAGTACGCAAAGCAGCCCCAAGCAATTTAGACTGTAAACTTCGGGAG
>CALLVB010000052.1 GCA_938010795.1 Minisyncoccota bacterium | reverse complement strand
AGTTTCCAAAACTTTATTACCGCATGTACAACCTCCTGTCAATTATCCAGGGCCAAAGGTTCCTTTCCTTTTCTTTTCGTTTTTTACAACCATGACGGAGGGCAGATAGTCACGTGACCTCCAAATGTCGCCAGCTTCATGCTTCTGTTTCTTTTGATATTACCGTGCAAGTAGCTAGAGCTGTTCGTGTGGTGCAACTGTTTCCCCGCAGGTGGTCATTATGCCAACCATCGCCCTTGTAATACGAAAATGTATTGCTGTGACGCTACCAATCTGCACTGAACCTCGAAGTTTATCATAATGCTCCTGACTCTCTGAATCCCATACAGTACAAGGGCCGACCCTTTTCTTGGAGTAGGTAACCGTTAGAAGTGTGTGTCGCTCCCAACTAAAATGGCGAGATAGGTGGTTATAGATCCAGTGGCTCACTTATAGTGATACTGCCAGATCCGCTCTGACTTGGTAGGGGCCGACTCTTTTGGCGGAGTCGGCCAAGAAAGAATCGTGTGCCCTTTTCCCTCAGAAATCAATTCCGATATACCGTATTATGGACCGACTCTTTTTGTGGAGTCGGCCAGCGTGAGACATGAACAAAATCATACCGGGGTGGTCGTTACGACTGTATATGGCGTTATGTTAATCAAGTAATGGATTATGCCATTAATGGCCATTATGCCAACCGTTGCCCTTGTAAGACGAAATTGTATTCCTGTGAAGCTACCAATCTACACCGAACCTCGAAGTTTATCTTAATGCTCCTGACTCTCTGAATCTCATACAGAGCATTGGCCGATCCTTTCATGGAGGCGGCATCCGTTAGAAGAGTGTGTCGCTCCCAACGAAAATGCCTAATCCGGCGGTATAGGTAGTCATAGATCCAGCGTGTCACTTATAGTGATACTGCCAGATCCGCTCTGACTTGGTAGGGGCCGACTCTTTTGGCGGAGTCGGCCAAGAAAGAATCGTGTGCCCTTTTCCTTTAGAAATCTCATCTGGGTTCATAGCCGATAAGAGGTGCCGTGTGTAATTCTGTGCCTTTTCGTAACAACTGAGTGTATAGATCATGAGCACATAAAACCGATAGTTAGTATGGTTATGATCGTTATCGACCTTATCATCTACTCATAGTAGACTGAATGTAGGTGCGTACAGATAACATGCCGGTGTATGCACATTTGTTATCATAGATCTGCTCTGATATGGTATGGGCCGACTCTTTTCGTGGAGTCGGCCAGCGTGAGACATAAACAAAATCATACCGGGGTGGTCGTTAAGTAATGCATGGCACCGAAAGCTACGACTGCATATGGCGTTATGTTAATAATCCAGTCAAGTAATGGATTATGCCATTAAAATCATTGTGCCAACCATCGCCCTTGTAAGACTAAATTATATTGCTCTGAAGCTACCAATCTGCACCGAAGCGTGAAGTTTACCCTAATACTCCCGATTCTCTGAATCCCATTCAGTGCATGGGCCCACCCTTTTCGTGGTGTCGGCAACCGTTGTAACTTATAAGTGTGTGGCGTCTCCAACAAAATTGCCTTATCCGGCGGCATAGGTAGTTATAGATCCAGTTGCTCACTTATAGTGATTCTGCCAGATTCACTCTGACTTGGTAGGGGCCGACTCTTTTGGCGGAGTCGGCCAAGAGAGAATCGTGTGCCCTTTCCCTAACAACTGAATGTGTAGATGCATAAGCGTACATTAAAGTGTTAAAACCGATCGTTAGTATGGTTATGATAGTAATCGACCTTATCATCTACTTATAGTAGACTGACTGCAGGTAGGTACCGATTACATGCCGGTGTATGCCATAGAAAAAACATGGTGACTGCAATTTGTTAACATAGATCTACTTTGATATGGTTAGTATGGGTCGACTCTTTTCGTGGAGTCGGCCAGCGTGAGACATAAACAAAATCACACCGGGGTGGTCGCTAAGTAATGCATGGCACCAGAAGCTACGACTGCATATGGTGTTATGTTAATCCAGTAATGGATTATGCCATTAAAGTCATTGTGCCAACCATCGCCCTTGTAAGACGAAATTGTATTGCTGGGAAGCTACCAATCTGCACCGAACCGTAAAGTTTACCCTAATACTCCCGATTCTCTGAATCCCATACAGTGCACGGGCCACCCTTTTCGTGGAGTCGGCAACCGTTATAAGTGTGTGGCGCTCCCAACAAAATTGCCTAATCCGGCGGTATAGGTAGTTACAGATTTAGCGTGTCACTTATAGTGATACTGCCAGATCCAGTCTGACTTGGTAGGGGCCGAGTCTTTTGGCGGAGTCGGCCAAGAGAGAATCGTATGCCCTTTCTCTAACAACTGAATGTGTAGATGTATGAGCATACATAAAACCGATAGTTAGTATGGTTATGATCGTTATAGACCTTATCATCCACTCATAGTAGACTGGCTGTAGGTACCTACAGATGACATGCCGGTGTATGCACATTTGTTATCATAGATCTGCTCTGATATGGTATGGGCCGACTCTTTTCGTGGAGTCGGCCAGCGTGAGACATAAACAAACTTATACCGGAGTATCGTTAAGTAATGCATGGCACCGGAAGCTACGACTGCATATGGCGTTATGTTAATCAAGTAATGGATTATGCCATTAATGGTCATTATGCCAACCATCGCCATTGTAAGACGAAATCGTATTGCTGTGAAGCTACCAATCTGCACCGAACCGCGAAGTTTATCCTAATACTCCACATTCCGTGAATCCCATACAGTGCATGCACAGGCCGACCCTTTCGTGGAGGCGGCAACCGTTAGAAGTGTGTGCCGCTCCCAACAAAAATGCCTAATCCGGTGGTATAGGTAGTTATAGGTCAAGTCGCTCACTTATAGTGATTCTGCCAGATCCACTCTGACTTGGTAGGGGCCGACTCTTTTGGCGGAGTCGGCCAAGAGAGAATCGTGTGCCCTTTCCCTAACAACTGAATGTGTAGATGCAAAATTGCCTAATCCGGCGGCATAGGTAGTTATAGATCCAGTGGCTCACTTATAGTGATACTGCCAGATCCACTCTGACTTGGTAGGGACCGAGTCTTTTGGCGGAGTCGGCCAAGAAAGAATCGTGTGCCCTTTTCCCTCAGAAATCTCATCTGGGTTCATAGCCGATAAGAGGTGCCGTATGTAATTCTGTGCCTTTTCGTAACAACTGAATGTGTAGATACATGAGCATACATAAAACCGATACTTAGTATGGTTATGATAGTAATCGACCTTAGATCTATCATCTACTTATAGTAGACTGGCTGTAGCTAGGTACCGATTACATGCTGGTGTATGCCATAGAAAAAACATGGTGACTGCACATTTGTTATCATAGATCTGCTCTGATATGGTATGGGCCGACTCTTTTCGTGGAGTCTGCCAGCGTGAGACATAAACAAAATCATACCGGGGTGGTCATTAAGTAATGCATGGCACCGGAAGCTACGACTGCATATTGTGTTATGTTAATCCAGTAATTGAATATGGTTATACTTGGCGTACTATACACCAGTAAAGAAATAGAGATAGTTATTGAGCTACCCATTGTAGAGCTATGCTGTAGTACTGGTCCATAATACAATATTTATGATAGTGTATGGCCAGCGCAAGGAGCGTGTGTCGTTAACAAGTGATTATTTTCTGATTCCCTAGCAATAATTCCGGGACATATAGCACTGTGAAAAAAGGATAGGGCTACGGATGTGTCTCTTATTTCTGTAGTTACATATATGTAGACCACCATTGGCACAATGGTTATGGATACCTACTAGTTTTTTTTTTCTGCAGATAGTGTACTAAACCAGGGTGGGGATGGGTTTAGTACTGGTGTATACATGCTCAGCTGTTCACAGAACAACTTTGATATGCTATGGGCCGACTCTTTTCTTTTCGTGGAGCTGCCCAGCGTGAGACCCCCCCAGAAAACTAAGAAAAATAAAAGAAAATCGTAACTGGACGGTTATTAAGTGGAGTATCCTACCAGGCGCGACAACTCCATATGGCTTATGTTAATGGAGTAATTGAACGCCGGTGTACGTGGACCACTATCCACCAGCAATTATCATAGTATATGGCCGCCAAAAGATTATTTCATATTTTTCTAGTAATCATTCCGTGACCGAATCACTATGGACATTACTCTAGTAATTATACAGTAATTATACATTTAGACCACAAACACCACAGCAATTAGAAGGTATGGACTATGGATACTGGATATCTACTAATCTTTTGTTTGCCTACTCATAGTGGACTAAACTGGGCTGCGGGTGAGTTTAGTACTGGTGTATGCATGCATATTTAATTATAGTGTCCCTGATATATACTGTGGTATGGTATTGGCCGACTCATTTCGTGGAGTCGGCCAGCACAAGCCCCAGGAAAGTCATACTGTATTCTACCTGAAGCTACGACTGTAATGGCTTTTTGTTAGGCTTGCATCACCATGCACTAGTAGAGATATGGCTAGTTAATGAGCTACTTATTTGTGGGGTTATCACATAGACAAACATAATACTAGTTCTTTATCTATGGGTTATCAGTAGTGGATAGAGGGTAGGCCGAAGGGGGGAGGGGTGAAGCCTAGGGGGCCCGGCCAGGCCAGGCCCGAAGCCCCCCCCCCCCATTGAAATAATTTTCCCCAAAGTGTCCAAAAGTCCGTTTTTTTCCCGAGTGGCGTAGGGGTAGGGAGGGTCAAGTGTACCATAGTGCGGTACAGACTATCTAGTCTGAAGAGTGCCCTATTATGCGCCACCCTTTTGGTGGATTCGGCCAGCCCTAGACCTAGGAAAATCATATCGGGGCGCTTGTGAAGTACCGGTAATGCATGCTACCAGAACCTACGACGGCAATGGCAATGGAATGGAAAAAAATATATATGACATAATGCTTTGACAGTACACAATCAATTTTGACTATGTTTTGTTGTGAATTTACATAAAATTATGTATTGTGCATGATTCTAATTCCAATTTATAGAGAGAAATTTCAAGCTTTTGGATGCCAAATATTGACCCAAAGATAGGTCCAGGATATCAATTCGAAAAAGTTCGAAAAAATATTGATTGAAGGTCAAGACGGACCAAAAACATGGTAAGGGCAATAGACGTCCAGGTAAAGTCGCCCTTAGTCCACAGCTCCACAAGTGCACGCCTGTGCTCACACGTGTAAACAACAGCACAGCTCTCTGTCCTATTTTAGCGTCCTAGATTCAGCTTTGTGCTATGGACTATACGGTACATCGAGACCACCACCACCACCACAGCAATTGGAAGGTATGGATACTGGATATATAGATTATCTACGGTATTAGCCTGTTTTTACCTTGAGTTTAGTACTGGTGTATGCATGTATATTTACGGAATTAGTTCGACACAGTCCTGGGATTTTAGGGGGGCAGTGGGTCGTTCAGGAATGGTAGAGGATGAGATTTAACCTCCATGGCAGCGAGGTGGACGAGTCTTTTGGCACCGTATGGTCTGTGGAGGGTGAAGGGACTTGTTTGTGCTGAAGGACTGTTCCTGGTTGTTTTCCCCAGTCTGACCAAGATAGGGACAGCAGCTTGCTTGGCAAACCCAACGCATTTACCCGTATTTCTCTAACTCTTCCACCAACATCCTATCCGCAGTGAAATAAAATAGGTACCATGTACGTTAAAAAGAAAAGACAGTACAGCTATTGTATAATATTGCCTTTTATTGGTCTGCGTGAAAAATGGACCTATAAATTTGTCACCTTAAATGATAAAGGGAGCTTTGGCCTGGCTCAGATGATCAAACCCCCCGGGGTGTCCTTCTGGTAAAGTGTCAAGATTTTAGAGCGATAAAGAGCCCATCATTGATGTAAATACTAAATAGTCTTTCCAACGATATATATTCCATGTTTCTTTCCTGAGTAAGTCACAATGTTGATAAGGTAGTTAAACTTGTTTGGCATCATTTGCAAAAGTAATCACAACTTGTAGTATACAGAGCGGTAAAAATAGATAGTCTGTAAAATTCAATGAAGTCTGCTTCAGAAGTTTTTTTCCTTTGCATTGCCCCTGTCTGGTCTGGACACACCTCTATGGTTGGGTTACCCGTACTTGGACGAACAGAATATGATAGATGTATTCAAGTAGAGCTGTCACCGAAGTCAAAAGTCCACAACCGAATTTCGGAAGTTCAAAACCGAACGGCAACCGGAATTATTTGAATTAGTGACGGATACAAATTTTACGGAAATATCTGCCAATATTGTGACAACTCATTTTGCATTTCACAACCAAAGAGGGCAGTTTTATCTCCACAATTTCCTAACTTGTGATACAATGAATGGAAGCTGAGAATAAAGAAGAGAAATACAATGATCACATTTCATGCATGTGTGGAGGGACCAGCTCTCCTTGAGAACACCAGTTTCAGAATTTGTTTTTGTTTGTAGTTCCCTGAGGACCAATTCAATTATTTGAATTTCTTTTTTCCTTAACCGGATTTGGATGAAAACATTCGGTAAATTCGACTTCGGTTTCCTGTAACCACTATTTATCTCGGCTCTATCTAATAATACATTGGACACAAATGATGTCGGTGCAGCTGTAGTCCGTACTGGTGGCTGTACAGTACCACAGGCGTCTTTGGTCGACTGTCTTTGTTACCGGTACATCATCCTGTTTCGCCACGTATACGCCGTGCAAGCTGCATATCCTTAGGCATGATAGTAACTCGCTTGGCGTGTATCGCAGACAGGTTCGTGTCTTCAAACAGGCCAACGACATAGGCTTCTGCTGCTTCCTAGTCGGTAAAAAAAGTAGAATACCAGCAAGTCAAATTTTTAGTAGTATTCCAGGAACGGAATTCCTCGGTAAGGACTTGGTTTGTAGAGTGGGTGGTGGCTGACTTCTATGCCTATAATAAACAACTCATAAAGCACCCAAAAAAGTCCTATATGTGCCTTAAGCGAGGGACTCAATGCCCCACAAGTTAACTTTTTATTTGCAATTTTTGAACTCCCTTTTAGGTCTAGTGAAAGGGAAAGCATTTAAATTCTCATTGAAGAATATCTTTTTGATGATATTCTCGAAAAAAAAATGGGCAAATCCTACTATCCTGTAAGAAATATAACGCACCTCTCAATCTAATAAAATTGCCCCCAAAAGAGTTTTTTTTCAGTTTAAACTCTCTGGAAAATACATGAAAGTGATATATTATACTCAAATTTAAATTTGAAGATGAAATTGAACTACCGGTACATTTGAGCCTTTAAACTGTTAAAATTTAAGGGTTTTCTGGAATCAGTAGAGATGCGTTATATTTATTAACGGATGGTAAGGTTTCGTGTCATATACACTGTTATACAGTTCAAGAAGATATACCGGTAGGTATTTAAGAAAGAGAAGAGGTTTTAACAATTTTCGAGATCCGTGGATCCGACAGGTTTTTAGGCGCATATTATGCTATAGTACGTTATTGTGGAGCTATGGAGTGTATAGACTCCATATCCTTACAGACTGACTGTGCATTTCACACTAGTAATGGAAAAATAGAAATAAATGGTTCATCAACACACTTACCTGAAGACATTCCAGAGCGGCTCCAGTAAATTTGTAGAAGCCTTGTCTGCACTCAGAAGCAACCTCCCGTACCACCCGTTGGAAGGACAGCTTCGGAAGGAGCAGCTTGGCTGACTTTTGGTACTTTCTGATTTCCATCAGAGCACTTGTTCCTGCGCTCGATCTTTTTTTGCGTGTCTTAAACGGCTTTCGTGGTCTTTTTCCTCCAGGAGGAGGATTAGGAAGTTGCTTTTTAGCAACTTCGTAATTAGCCGGTGCATTGCTGCGCGCCATGTTGTAATGTTAACACATGCGCACGGAAAACATTGAAAGTAGTGCCTAACACCGAATAGTGATGACACTGCACTGCGGTAGTAGACACTTGACATGAAGTAAGTATGTTTGCAGTGCGAAGTGTTATATTGACCGGTGGCAATGACCGCTGTCAGACTATCATTATTACATTTATTAGATGGTGGCGGCGCAAAGTAGCATTACTGGCAGGCTTCTTTTTTTTTAACGAAAGAGAATTTTAGCCCCCCCCCCCAAAAAAAAAGCTGGAGGGTCCAGGATAGATATAGATACACCGGTACTAGATTCCAAAAAGTTCGGTAAAGTATGGTGAGCGGACAACAAGGGTCAAATCAAAGGGGCCCATAAATCTTTCAACTCGTCAAGGCGAAGTGCCATTAGTAGGCCCATGACTCCACAGCTGTAAGTGTACTAAGTGTATACCGGTAGAGAAAATGAGGCAAATCTGTTACTCGGGTAAATCTGTAACTACTTTTGAAGCATCAAAATATTCAGAAGATAGTGTGGGCATCTTTTTTCAAAAAGTATTGGTTTTTAGTTTTTACCGTTCTAAATGTGCAAGTTAATCACTTTCGTATTCTGAGAAACAAAACTAGTACCCTCTCTCTGAGTGTCCCCCAGTTTTAGTTGTAAAGCACGATTTCTTGTTTTTACGAATATGAAAAAGCACATGAAAATTGCTTTTTGTCCACATTTAAATTAATGGGATAATTTATGCCGTTAAGGATTAAAATTGACAGGAAACTCTTAAATTAAGATATGTAATGAGTTATTTCTTGTTGAGGTTGATAATTCACAACAAAAATTGACCGATGGATTTACCTCAACTTTTCTGTTTACTTGGGCATGTTTTTTTTTTTTTTTTTTTCATGTCGAAAGCTAAAAATAAAGTTTTTGGTTGATCGCAAATGCTTTTGTCAAAGGAAACAGATCTACTGAAAAGCCAACAATAACAGGACCTTGATAGTGACATGCTGAAATGCATTACAAAATCAAGGTAGAAAAACTGATCAAAAATGAGCTCCAAAAACCCATTGGTTCAAAGCTCTAATGAAGCCAAGAAATCATTCTTGACAAAAGGCAAGATACTAAAAAAGATTAGCTGTAAAGTTTGTCTTCACAAAAAAGGTTAGTTTGGGGTTATTGAGCAAAGTATTCCCCCCTCAAAAAAAATATTTGAACGATGCATTTACCTCAAAAAAGTCATGTATTTGCCTCAAAACGAAGGATTTACCCAAGTGACCGGTTATAGGGTCAAACCCCCGGACCTCTGTAAACATCAGTTGTATGCCAAAGTGGTATTTAAATTAATTTTTCAGACACACACACTAATTTATGCTATAAATACTTTATATAAGTTTAGAGACTATTGGATTATTGTAAAGAAAGATATGAGCTGAAAGCAAAAAAATGACCAAAAACACCGACGGATTTACCCCACTTTCTCAACATACAAACAACAGCTTAGCCGCTGTCTTTTTATTGCCGTGGTACTACGTGGGTGAGGCACCCCCATCATGTTCTAGTTCTGTAGGGATCCGTTGGTAGGGATGCAGTAGTTGCAAAGGCCAAATAGCTGTACCATTTCCGACCCTGACCTAAAACTCCTCTAAAAGGGGGAACACAAGATTATCATTCTTTGCAAGAGTAGAAGCACCGTGCCCTAGTATCCCTGTATAAACTTTGCATCCAACCTTGCGAATATCCCTTTCAATTATGTGTGGGCACTGCAAAGTTTATCGACACGGCAAGTCAGCTTAACCAACCCAAAGGGGAAAAGGTAAAGCATATTTTGGAATTGAAGCCAAGGACATCTGGGAAAGTACACTAGCATAAAAAGAGAAGCTGCACTCTACTTTCAAAAAAGGTGGCAACGCACTTGTCTGTCTTTCCTACTCCCAAAAACGTGTGTGGCGGCAGCTTCTGATAGGTTTCTTTCTATTACTGTTTATTACTGTTTCAGAATCAACTGAACGGTCACGGGCACCCCCAATTCGAGTACCTTCGTCTTGGAACGATTGTCGCGTTTCCACAACGCCCACAACATCCGGGTGGAGACGAGCATCGACGAGAACGGCGCCTCCGTCCTGAAGTGCATCTCCGCCAGTATTCAACCCCGCGGTGCTGCTCCTGCGCCTCATCCCAGCAGCGACGTCGGTGGCGTCGGTGGCTCAGTGGGAGAGCCACTCGTCAACGGGAACGACCACTCTGACGTAGAAGTGATGTCAGCGAGGCAGATCCCGACGCACTCGGGGGTGATGTTCACGTGTCAGATCTGCTTTGCCACGATTCTCGGGCGCCTCGGCTCGACGGAATTCATACTGGACCACTTCAGCCGCGTTCACCAGAAGTTCAACGTGAAGATCCATCATCTGAAGGACGAGCAGGGCCGAACCGTCATTAAGTGCATCGAGGCGCCGCCGCCGCCGCCGCCCGAACCGTCCACCCTTCCAGAGTCAGCCCCACTGGCCACCGCACCGCCAGTCCTCAGAATCAATTGTCATCTGTGCGGGGTTCAGATCCAGGGGTCGCAATGGTCGTCTGACTTCATCGCGGACCACTTCCGGGTCCGCCATGACGTGCACAACATCCGCCTGCACCAGAGCGTGGACGCCGCCGGCCAACCCGTCGTCAACATCGTGCAGGACGGTCCGACCAAAATACCCGCCAACAACGGCACGTCCTCGTCGTCATCAAACAACGATGAAGATATTGATACGATTGATTGTATTGATTGATGACGTTTTCAAGTTAAAGAAGTGTTCTTCTGGAGCCCTCGCTCAGTTAATCTGTGTGACTTTTCCGAGTATCCCTTTTAATTAATAATGTGGGCAAACTTAACTACGGTACTACAGCAGGTCCACTCAATGTGCATCAATGGCATTGTACTGGGTGTATTAGTGTCACAGAAGGATGACTACTGACTACCTGATGGTAGTTTCGAAGACCAACTCAAAAACGTTCGGTCGGTAGAGAGCAGTGGTGCTAAAAATTTTCATTATTATAGGAAAAGAGTTGTCTACCGGTATTTAATAATAATAATAATAATAGTACCTGGCGGACGGACTGTAATAATGCATTAACAATAGCCAACACTAACATTAATAATGTCTTCTGTACATGTATAGAAATGAAAGAAAGCCGAGGTACTTTTACTAACTAAGGCTTTGTGTGATATTACTTTTTTAATTTTGAGTTTTTGACGCATATCAATCACCCTTCTGACAAAGAGAAAAGGAAGGCCATCGTGCCATTTATTGGCGGGCAATGGTGTCAGCGATAGCTGATTGCCATCAGTGATTGGTGGTTACGTTGCGAGGGCGGAGCTCGAATTTCTAGAGCTACTACCGGTATAACAGTAGCTACTGTAAACATAAGTAAATCCAAGCATCTCGCACCCGCCATCTGTTGGATATAAGGAAATCGAAGTCAAATACATTCTACATTCTAATACTAACTACGACATCTCGCGGCGTTAGTTAGTTAGTTAGTTAGTTAGTGTACTACCACTGAAAACTCAAAAAGACAAAACCAGAAATACGTTAGACATAACACAAACTAAAAGTACTATTTCAAACATTGAAATATTCTGCTTTTCCATGAGTTTGGCGGTAGAGCCCTGGAACTTGACCCCCTCTGCTTCGCTCCTGTACCGGTATGCAAACTTCTGTAGCAGATCCAGGATTGACCTGAGGGGGGGGGGGCTTAGGGGCTCGAAGCCCCCAAAGTAAATCAAAATGAAAAAAATTCCCTAACATTTTTCAGAAAGTGTACTTTTTACCGCCTGTCGGAGTGGGTAGGGGGCGCCCATACCCCCCGCCCCGCCCCGCCCCGCCCCGCACCCACATTGTTTTTCCCCAGCAAAAGTTTAAAAATTGAATTGTACCGGTAATTGTACCGGTAATTCAATAGCCGACTCACTAGTAATGATAATTGCAATAATTTACAAACAGATACCGAACCTGTAAGTGTACATATAGCATAGAGTTTAAAAATTGAATGGCCGACTCTTTAGAGAGAGTCGGCCAGTAAGAGATGATGAATAGTGATCATGCCTTAATAGTTAATACTGGAATATCAAATATACAGGTGAACTGAAAAAAGAGTTGGAATCAGTTACCTGTACTCAAATTGAATGGCCGACTCGTTAGAAAGAGTCGGCCAGTAATATGACGAATATCAAATGTACCTCAATACCGGAATACCTGAATAGAACATCAAAATACCAAACATAGTGAATATACCTTAATACTGGAATGCCTGAATAGAAAACGAAATAACAATAAAAAATATTTCAAACATTTAAAAAATATTTCAGGCAAAGTGAAAAAAAAAACCGGAATCAGGATCAGCAATCAATTATTGCAATTAATTGCTGATCCTCATCCCAATCCAGTAAGCACTTATTTTGATTGTTAATCAAAATGAGTTCAAATCAGATCACATCAGATCACATCAGATCAGATCAGATCATGTCGTTATAGATATCAATTGAAAAAAAATGATAACATTTTTCGTACCATTTGCTGTAATGGCATTGGTGATTGGTGATTGGTAAGTCACACTCACGTTCACTTGACTCCTGCTGCGATATTGCCTCTTTCGCACGGCATGGGAATAATATATAATATATAAATATATAATATATAATATAATATAAAATGATGCAATGTAATGTAATGTACGGTAATGTAATGTACCGTAATGTACTATTGATACAATACAATACAATACAATTATTAGCAGAGACTATTTGTTACATTTTCTTCAGACAATAGTGGCCAAGTATAAATCATAAACAATCAGCAAAAAAAGCCCGAAGAAAGACATAGAATATTGTTCAGAGTCCAAGCATGCCAATAGTGACCAGACGTCCTGTGATGTTAATCGACTTTTAATGACAGCAGTCTACTATCGCCCCATCGCCTGCTTGACCCTACTTCACGGGACCTATAAACCGTAGTGAGGGTGAATCAAATTATTTGGGACCCGGCTCCGAGGGGGAAAGAGTTAATGTGGCAAGAGTGTTCAACAATGTCAAATTTTTAATCTTGCAAGAATCGTTCCTGGAC
>CALLVB010000051.1 GCA_938010795.1 Minisyncoccota bacterium | reverse complement strand
ATTATTTAGTCGGAAAAAGAAAGTTGCACGTTTATGAAATGAGAAAGACAAGAGATATGTAAATGATTCTTGAAAGAACATGTGTACAGTTTGTAAAATATGAAAAGTCAGAAATTTTTTTTATTGTACTTTGATCAGTTTTTACTTGAAGAAGAGTTCTTTGGTTATGTTGTGCTCGATACGAGCAGTATAAGTCATTGAACGAAGGTTGCTTATTGAGATCGAGTGCTCGATTCGAGCTTTGTACACTTTTAGGTAGGAACGGTGGAATCTGCTGCTGCACGGCCGAAGTTGCCAAGTTTGCTTTTAGAGCAGCCGAGGTTGCGTACAAAGCAGATGAGTTGCAGATCCTTCTCCATGAGCGTACATCTTTTGGCGTGCAAGGCAGCCATGTTGCAGTCTTCCAAGAATTGTATCATGAATGCCTCACTTGCACCCTGGAAAAGAGGGCAGTTCATTTAGAGTTGTGGAGATAATTAATTTCTTTGTTTGAAATGTGTTCGAAATGAATTTATACTTACTTGGAGACATTCCAAAGCTTTCGATTGCCATCTTAACTCTTCGTTTTTTTTGGATAATTCAAGTTGAATATGCCTGCATACTCTGCGGGTTAGAAGGAATAATTATAGGCAGTGCGTGAAAGTTTGAAGAAAGAAATTTTGGAAGAAAATGAGAAAATGTTGTAATCTGTTACCTTGCAAATGTTGTTTTTCGGATGCAGAAATTTGTTTTTTTCTGCTCTCTACGTATCTCCAGAAGGGCTGCCGTTCCTGGTGGGCGTCTTGCGGGTGTGTCTTGTTTTCTCTGTCGTGCGTTTTCGTTTGGATCCTTTCTGCCGTCCTTTTTCTTTACAAGTGGTGTTCTCTGTACTCGGACCACACTGGTTTTGCTCACTTTGGATGACTGGAATGTTTCCTCAAGGGATAGGAGGGGTCGTATTTGTCTTCGTGGAGGAAGGTCTTCTTGTTCGTCGTCGTCAGAATAGATGTCGTATCCTCGGCGTACATTGACTTTTCTTCTTTGTTGGGCATTAAGTTTGGGTCCCTTTCCGCTTCTGGGCTCTTTTTGCGCAATCGGTTGTCTTGTCCTGGGGCACTTCATACCGTGTGTGGCTCTCTGTGGTGATTCTTTGGAAGAAGAAGAAATATGTTGATATAAATGATATGTTTTGCTCGAATCGAGCAGTTGAATTTGATGATGAAGTATTGATTACAACTTGTATTGCTCGAATCGAGCTATATATGTCTTACTTGAAGTGACAGTTTTTCCTCGTTGTATTCCAGACGTGGATGCGTTCGGTTGAAAGGTTGTATTTGTGGACTCATCTTCGGAACTTGAACTGGAGGAACCTGTCATTGAATGTATGAAATTGTGGAAAGTTACTTTGTTTAGCTCGATTCGAGCATGAAATGTGGTTGATGTTGAAAAGTTTAATGATATTTATTGCTCGAAACGAGCTAGCATGTTTCTTACTTGAGCTGGAACTGCCTGAACTTGAAGATGATCCTGAGGAAGACGAACTGCTTTCTTTTCTTTGAAGTAGACTTCTTTTTGGGAAACCCATGATGGATGCATTGGCCATTTTTGTTTTCTTGGGTGAACCATAGAGTTGATGCACTGGATGATTTTTGAATGTTGCCAAAGGAAGGCCCGTATGCGGATTCAAACGAGCCGTTTGTTTCGTTCGAGCCATTACAATGATGTAACGGCTGAAGATCCGGGTACTTTGACCACGTGACAGTGTTGTGGATCCGGGACCTTTAGCCACGTGACATTGTTGTGGATCCGGGCACTTTTCTTTGACCAATGAGCGGTCTGCTTTCAAATAGTACTTGACGTGGTCCAATCAGAGGCGTGCTTTCATGTAGAGTTTTCCCGCCAAATGTGCCATGTGGACTTGGTATGCCGAACTTCGAGGAGGCCACAGCTTTTTTGGAAGGCGTTCAATTACGTGAATTTCTTCAACAGCAAGGAGAGGATATTAATATAAGCGGGATTGAAATTGGACAAAGTTGCATTTTAAACCCTTTTTTCCTAGAAAATTTGGACAATTATATCGAGGTGAGTGTGTTTACATTTATGTTTTTTTTGTCCTTGGTCTTTTGAATTCTTTATTCTTTGAATTTTAATGTAGTTGAAAATATTTAGTGAAATGCAATTCGCCTATATGTTTGTTGAAGAGAGCATGAAATTTGGTTGAAATCGTGTGTGTATTAGTTATTGTGCTGGATTTAAGAAGAAAATGGGAGTGTGCGGTACACATTTTTTGTGCTCGATGCGAGCAGTACATTTTGTTAAGAAGCGTGTGTGTATAGATATGTTGTGCTCGATTCGAGCAGACAATGCTCGATACGAGCAGTACATTTTGATAAGGAGCGTGTGTGTATAGATATGTTTTGCTCGATTCGAGCAGATATTGCTCGTTGCTATCATGACAAGTTTTGAAGAGTGTTGTGAAGATTGTTTTAGTTGCTCGTTTTGAGTGATTTTGGAAGCAGGGTGTAATTTTTTATTTGAATTTTTTCAGATGGGGAAAGATTATAAGAAGAGCAAGAAGGACAAAAAGAGTAAGGAAAAGAAGGAGGGAGAGAGGAAAAAAGTGGACAAGGATGATAAAGGTGGTGACGTTGAGGACTACTACTTGACGACTGTTGTGATCGACGACGATTTCGAAGGCGCCCCGGATTACAATATTTACGACGAGATGTCCAAAATGGATGTAAACGACGAAAAAAAGAAGAATTTGTGGGCTAGTGTGCTTGGAGAGGAAAATATGCTTGGACATATTGACGAGAAATTTTGCCATCAGAAGCTGTGTGAAGCGATGTCTTCCATAGAGAAGGGAATGGAAATTCAAGCGCAGGGTTGGAGACTTTTAAACAACGTGTGTTCGGCTG
>CALLVB010000050.1 GCA_938010795.1 Minisyncoccota bacterium | reverse complement strand
TGGAATGTCTTGATGACTTAAATAAAATGGTGTCTCCTTCTTGGTGGTTATCAGTCAAATATTCACCTGCCTCTACTGAAGTTTCAAAATGTACGGCTGGCATACCCATTTGTATCGCCTTCGTGTGAGTGTCTCGTGAGAGTTCACCAACAGTGATGAGCTCACTGATAAAATCTGCCTGTAGTGCAACCTGCACGTGAGCCTCAGGCGCATAATCACCCAGTTCCATCATGTCACCAAATACAAACAGTTTTCTTCCGCCTGTATCAAACTGTCTAAGCACATCTAGTGCAGCTGTGACAGCAACAGGTGATGCGTTATAGGCATCATCAATGAGTACTGTCTTGTTAATTCCACGAACTAACCGTGCACGACCAGGTGTAGGTTGATAGTTCTTCATGAGACTATGGAGTCCCTGTTCAGTTTCAATACCCAACTCTTTATAAATCTCAATAAGTGCCATGACTGGATACATCATTTGATATCCAAGCACACCTGGTAGTGTGACGTGTTGATCACCAGTGAGCACTGTCCCTTCACTTGTAAATGTCACTTCTCCGTTTATCTTAAACGTTCCTTTTCGAGGTTCGACGTCTTGTAATAACCCTTTGAGTAACTCATCTGTTCCGTTATACAACACCAGACCATCTCTCTTTGTATGTACTGCCAAAGATTTCTTCTCTTGGTATAACTGCTCTTTTGATTCAAAGAATTCAATATGAACTGGAGTTTCTGCTAGTTTTGTAAATATAGAAATATCTGGACGCAACCATGTAGCAATTTTCCGAATATCGTTTGGTGCACCAGCCCCGACTTCAAGTACTAATAGTTCTGGAAAATCTTTCTTACAAATAAGATCTACAATTCCATGTGCTAATACACTAAGCCATTTAACAGGTGAACTTCCTGGATTCTCAAACCCCATGATTGAAAGAGGTACCCCTATGTCTGAATTGAATGATTTTTGAGCAGTACGTGTATCAAAATGGTCACGCAATCCTGCATATAAAATATCCTTAGTAGTTGTTTTTCCCACAGAACCTGTTATCGCAATTATCTTAGGGTTATGTTTTTTAAGAAACAAAGACGCCTCCCACATAAGTAAGTTTATAAGAGGTTTTTTTATTAAATCTTTGGCTGACATATATTAATTATTGTACTGATTATATCTCAAGATTCCTAAGTCTATCTGGTGGTAACTCATAATAGTTAAGCAAGAAATCAACCATCTCAAAGGTAGGAAACTTCAGAGTTGTTGATGAGTATCGAACCCCCTTTGGTTCGACAGTGTACAGGAGCATCACAAATTGCTGCTCACCTTCTCTTGCTTGAGCTGGAAAGAATGACACCATTGAATGCAAAAAACGATCATCATAATATCCACCGGTCGGCTTAGCTATCTGTGCAGTTCCACTCTTAACTCCAACCGAATAATTTGGATTTGAAAATTGTTTATATGTTTCTGAATCATCAACGGTGTTTACCATATACTCTCGTACCAACTTAGTCACCTCTGGTGAAAAGACATCAACTCTATCATTAGTGGTTACATTTTTTGATGGGATGAGGTCACCATACTCAATTGAATCAACTACTCGTGGAGTCACGAGATATCCGCCATTTGCAATTGATGCAAGTGCCCTGGTTGCCTCCATAGGAGTAATTGCGATTCCCTGTCCAAATGAAGCTGTCGCGATCTCTACATCTTTCTTTGAGTCCAAGTTTGATGTAAGTCCATACACTTCGTTTGGTAAATCAATACCTGTCTCTTCTGCAAACCCAAGCAAGTAAAAGAAGTCTGAGAAATCTTGGTGACCCACAGCAAGCGCAATAGTTGCAACCCCCGTGTTTAATGATTGTGTCAAAATTTCTTGAAGCCCTGTGTACGGTCCACGTCCTTTTTTATCATAGTTGGTGATGGGGTATCTATTTAGTACCAATCGACCAGTGTCGTCATAGGAGAAATTCGAATTAATTGCTTCGGTCTCAAGCCCGACCGCAACGGTTAAAGGCTTAATAATAGAACCAAGCTCCAGTCTGTCCTCGATGAGATAGTTTCTATAATGATTTGTATCGTTGTTGAGATCAAAATTATCCGATGTCGCCATTGCCACTACTTCTCCCGTACGCGTATCCATCACTACACCAGCAGCATATTTTGATGACCACCTTGTGACTACACCATCCAACTTCTCTTCTAAAAGGGCTTGCACTGTAGGTTCAATAGTCAGATTAAGCGATCCTTCTTTTTCAATATTTTTTCTAATATCTGTTTGATTTGTATTCTCTTCCTCTCCTGAGAACAATGATGCGAAAATGCTTTTATTTTCTACTGAGGCAGCACGCCTGAGAATTCCATCGTAGTACTTCTCGATACCGTATGAACCCGCAAAGGTATCTCCGGTAAATGACATGAATCCAAGTACTGATGAGGCAAGGTCACCTGCTGGATAATATCGTTCTTTTTGAAGCACAAACACTAGTCCCTTTTCATCAATCTTTTTAAGCTCTGTCACCACATCCTTCTCAACTTTAAGTGCAATCTCTTCATATGGATCATCTGATTTTGACGCTTTCTTTAGAAAATCTGTTTTGTTTACCTTAAGGATTTTTGAGACTTGGTTATATAACGCTTGTTTATTTTCAATCTTTCGAGGCTCAAGAGCTACTGTGTAGAGTGGTCTGAGTGTCGC
>CALLVB010000049.1 GCA_938010795.1 Minisyncoccota bacterium | reverse complement strand
TTCACTAAATCAGAATACCTATTTTTCAAAGAACTAGAAAAACAAAACAACAACAAATACCATATATTTTCAAAAGTACGTTTAGAAGATATAGTACAAGTAATTCCTACACTAGAATGGAAAGTAAAAAATAATAAACGTAAATCTATACGTTCAAGGCATATTGATTTTGTTTTAATAAACAAGGAAACAGGAAAAGTACACTGTGCAATTGAGCTAGACGGAAAATCACACAATACTCAAAAACAACAAAAGTCAGATGAGAAGAAAGATATGATTTTGAAACAAGCAGGTATTCAATTACATAGAGCGAGAGTTGGGAGTGATTTTGAGAAAGAGGTAGTAAAAATATTAAAACACAAAATATAAACTTGACAAGTACACTATAAAAGTGTATATTGTATTCGCAAGGGACTATTTGCTATTTAATCGCAACCCTTGCCACCAGGTAAAGAACAACCAGCTTGCTGGAAGTCTCTAAGGCCTGATTTCATTGTCCGAGATTCCTCGGATGTAAACATAAGGAAACGACATGCAGAATTTTTCTCCGCATGTGGTAGCTACAACAGCTATCGCTACGTACACAGCCTAATCGGACCGCGCCGTTACTAACATAAAAGGTTTAAAAGACCATTATGAGTTTACGAATAATGTAGGGAGTTAGCTTCTCCCGTTATACATAGTTCCTCTAGTTAATTAATTAACCCGGAACACAAAAAGCTAAAGTCGACTGTTCGACACAAACTGATTTAATACTCAGTGCTGAAGCGTCTCAAGGGTTGGATATTTAATAGGCGAGTAAACGTCTATCACAAGCAATTGTGTATCCGGCAGACCGGTGTCTCCACTTAAGTAGACATCAAATTGATCAAACCTAACGTACCAAGTAAGCGATATCAGGCCCCTAACAAAGTAGCTATTTCTTCGGAAAAAGTGAAACGTTGGGCCTGTTTTATTTACATAATTTTTTATATACCTCTTGTCTCTTTTACACAAAGAACATACTCTTATCTTTCTTTGCTATACTCCACTCATGAAATCATTATCTGAACAGAACGAACATATCCCACATTGTTTCTATAGAGTCAGTACCAAGGCGCTTATTTTGAATGAGACAAGAACAAAGTTCCTTATAGTTCAAGAGAGTAATGGTAAGTGGGAGTTCCCAGGAGGAGGCTTAGATTATGGATCAGGTGCTCCAGAGAACGTCACACGTGAATTACAAGAAGAGATGCAAGTCCAAACTACACAGGTAGCAAAGCTACCTTCATATGTCATGACATCACAACATGATAGGACAGGTTCATGGATTATGAATATGTTTTACGAAACCGAGGTTCAGGATCTAGACTTTGTACCATCTAGGGAGTGTAATGCATGTATGTTTGTGGACAAGGATTCATTACCAGAGTTAGTATATTCAGTTGTTCCGCAGTTTGCAGAAATTTTTGACCCTCACCAACACCATATAAAGAAACAATCCCTTGTGAATAAAATCTATTGCAATCTTATTAAAAAATATTATGATGCAGCTATATTACGTTTAACAAAAAAGAGTATGGCACACATGGAAAAAGAGGAGTTCATCGAAGAAATGAGAGAATACGTTATAGATATTCTTATGGGGTATAAAGGTGTGGAGGCTCCTGAACTTCTTAACGAACTATATGAGGAATGTGAGGGAATGATCAATGATGCACATGACGAGATGATTCATGAGGTGATCGAGCGTCTAGGTGGTGAAGTATACGATCCATCTGTCGAAGAAGATGATTACGAAGAAGAGTCTGACGAAGGGGACTACTAATAAAAATTCAAAAACAAGGCATGGCCTTGTTTTTGAATAAGAGACATCTATACACAGTCGCTTTAAAAAAAAGTAAGTATTTGTATATAATATGAGTATTACTACATAAATATTCATCATGATTAATACATTTTCTTTACGTATCTTTTTGGCAAGTCTTGCCGGACTTGCACTAGTGCTTGTTATGCCAGCCATGACTCATGCGGCTACGTGTACTTTTGACAGAAACCTTGACCTTAACGATATTGGGGCAGACGTACAATGTCTGCAACAATTCTTGAATAATTCTGGATTCCCAGTAGCAACATCAGGATTGGGTTCAACAGGACTTGAAACGACAAAGTTTGGTGGGCAAACTAAAGCAGCAGTTGCTCGTTGGCAAGCTGCTAACGGAGTATCTCCAGCAAGTGGGTTTTGGGGACCAGAGACTAGGGCTACCTATACGCGATTACAAGCAGGATCAACGGTGAGTACACCAGTGGTTACAAATACAACCACCTCTTCACCTTCAGGATTTACCACGTTGTTGAAATTAGCATTACGCGGTGCTGTAACAGAAGTTGAAAATACTACTAACATGATTGCAGATGCAAAAGATGATGAACTTAAAACATCTGAAGCAGAAAAAATTCAAGCAGAAGCTCAAACAAATTTGTTTGATGCGATATTCTCATTCTTAGATGATAAGACAGCAGAAGCCATTGCTTCGGCAAATACAGCACTTACAAAGACAAAGAGTGCACAAAGTGCAATTGGGACAGGAACTGTGACAGCGAGCGAACCGGAGGATGTAAGCAAGGCAGACGCTAAAGATGCCATCGATGACGCTGAGGATGCACTCGAAGATGCAGAAGATGAAATCAAAAAGGAAGAAGATGATGGAGAAGATGTGGATTATGCTGAAGATCTACTTGATGATGCAGAAGACCTGTTTAAAGACGCAGAGGATGCATATGATGATGAAGAGTATGAAGATGTATTTAAACTTGCCGAAGAAGCAGAAGAATTAGCGAAAGATGCAGAGGATGCAATTGGAGAAGACGCAGGAGATAAAGAAGATGCAAAAAAAGCAATTGATGACGCCAAAGATGCAATCGATGAAGCAGAAGATGAGATTAAAGAGGCAGAAGATGAAGGGTTTGATGTTGATGATGCAGAAGATACTTTAAAAGATGCTGAGGAAAAATATGAGGATGCTGAAGATGAATATGATGATAAAGACTACAGTAAAGCAGAGGAGTTAGCCAAAGATGCAGAAGACCTCGCAAAAGAAGCTGAAGATCAAGCAAAAGAAGGAGACTCAGCTAAGGAGGATGCAAAAAAAGCAATTGATGATGCTGAAGATGCAATTGATGATGCAGAAGACGCAATAGATGAAGTCCACGACAAAATCAAAGAAGCTGATGACGATGGAGATGATGTTGACGATGCAGAAGATACCTTAGATAAGGCAGAAGATAAACTTGAAGATGCGAAAAAAGCACTACAAGATGCTGAAGATGAATATGATGAGGGAGACTACGATAAGGCAATTGATGAAGCAGAAGACGCACAAGACGATGCTGAAGATGCAGAAAAACTTGCAGAAGACGCAGAAGACGAACTGTAAGAGATATAAAAAGAGTAGGTCTTAGACCTGCTCTTTTTATATATCGTTCTGGTATACTACTCGACATGAAAAAAGAAACTACATACATATATGGAAAACATGCAGTGAAAGAGGCACTTTTACACATGCCACATATCTTTAAGAGAGTAATGTTTCAGTCAGGGGCTGATGCAAAACAACATATGTATCAGTATGTGAAAGATTTAGGCATTAATTCAGAATCTTTTGATTCTAGGCATATGCCA
>CALLVB010000048.1 GCA_938010795.1 Minisyncoccota bacterium | reverse complement strand
AAGAGAAAGAGAAGGAGAGATGAAATGAGATTGTTGTCGCTTGCTAGCTCGCGGGAAGAAGTGGAGGGTGAAAGAAGCAAAAAAGGACTGGTACTGATTCGATGTCTCTGATATGTTCGACCTCAACACCGATGATAATTGAGACATTTTTCACAGTGCTCTTAGAAAATGTCAGAATGCTTCTTCTAGAATTAGGAGCATGTAAATGTAAGTGTTCTCGAGTTCGATTCATATGTACAAAAGAGCGGTTTCATTGTCGGAACAATATTTTTAAAAAAAAAAAGGTTCTATCGATCAAGAGAATCTTTTTGTGTGCGCAAAACAGAGTGAGTGCAAATCAAAAAGATTGAAACAAAGTTCGCACTTGAAAAACCTTGCTGGTGAGATGAGAGATTGTTCGCTACACATTGCAAATTTAAATAATAAAAGTTTGGAAATTATTGATACATTTCGCAGCATGTTTTTTGTTATAATCAGAAAATAGTTGGACGTGAGATTCGCATAACTTCTTATCCACTTTTCATGTTCTCTATTCCCGCTTTTCAAAGGAAAGAACATTTCCTCCGTATTTTTCGCCAGCATTCGACGAATGTTCTTTCCTAATTGATCTTCCCAACATTGAGTATTTTCCCATTGGAAAACAAAACGAATTACAAAATTAGACTCCTTCGTTTTATCTACGCTCCAGGCGATTGTATTATATTTCCCCCCAGTCGCTTCCTTGTCAGCAGAAAAAGGAAAGACAATTTGAACACAATTTAGTAGTAGATCTAAGTTTTCAAGATTTACTTTCAACTTAGTGGTAGGTCTATGACGTTGATCTATTTCTTCGAGTGTGAAAAAAGCAAAAAAGAAGAAAAGTTGATATTCTTATGGAACCGTGACAAAGTCAATTAGTGTCGGTCAGCAGCTCCCTTATGGTTTTGTTTTGGCATCTTTTGACAACCATTTTTGACATCCATTCAGATTGTCACAAAATCGGTCTGCTAGCGAATAATGGTGACAAACGCCTGACATCAAAAAGCTTATCTTCAAGGTGAATGGATCACAATTCCTCAAAGTAATGTGGGAAAGTAAACGGTGCTTTTGGAAATGACGATTTCAATGTTTGTTTGATAACCTTTTTTTCATTAAGTGCAATTTAAGCTTGTTAACCTTTAGACGATCATACGCGACTTTTGTCGATTTCAGTTAGTTTCGGTCAAGAGAGATGGGGAAAAAAAAGATCAGTACCGGTACACATCGGCTGAGGCTTGCTGGTCTGGATCCGCATCAAATTTACCTAGACGAAGAGGCAAAGGCAAAGTGAGTCTCTTTTGTTTCGCTCGCTCCCGAGAGACCTTGTGGTTGATGATTCTGTCAACGGCGGCTGTGCAGAAGGGTTGCCGGAAGGGAACTGAATCACGATATAGATCAAGGAGGAGAGCTCTGAAATGCAAACTTAGTTGCAGTCCGGTTATTATCTTTTGATCACAACTGGAAGAAAATGTTCGGCACCTTTGCAAGCCGAGCCGATCTACGCTTCATGAAGTGCAGACATCAAACGCGGGAAAATAGACTTTGTTCCATTTCATTGTAGTGAATTTCTTCAAGCACAAGCACAAGCTCCCGATCCTGTTGCCGCGCCAGCTCAAGCAAACCCGCAAACCCACGCTCCACCAATTTTTCCAGTCACATTTCCCGAGAATCTGCTGTCGGAGATATTTTCTTTCCTGTCACTGAAAGATCTGTCACGGATAAGCAGGTCTGTTTCGGGGGGGAGAGCTTTCACCTCCTCACGAAATTGCTCTTCATGAGACACGTTTTGTACGTTTTGTAAGTCTCTCGTTTGACCATGAGTGATCATAGATCCATACATTTGTTCTCTCTTCAGCGTCAACAAAACATGGAGACGAGTGGCTGAAAGTGCGTTGAAACGTATTGATTCGACTGGTTTGTCACTCTCAACAGAAAAGGTTGACGAGAGAGATGAAAAATCTCCCAAATGCACCGTCATTTAACCAATTTTAGTGTAAAATGACCATGGAGAAGCAAATGTATTGGAGATGGTATTCCTTCAGCTTGGTGCAAATTCATCCGAAATTTGCAATTGACAACAGGAATAAAGTTCAGAAATAAAACTGAGTTTTCTTGATCAGTTTGTTCACGCGCCAAGACACCTTGTATAAATGACATTTTTCGGGTCTCACGGGATTTTTGCGGGCTGGTGGGAGAGAGAACGACCTAAAAGAGTGAAAGAGTGAGAGATCACGGGTTCGATGTCGGAAAATTTTCTTCGAATTTGGTATTCATCACGAAATTCTCTGAGAATTGTGAAGTTGGATCTTGCGGACTTTCTTTATTCAAATCAACGTGGGAGCATGACAGTCACACTTGCGCAGGTAATTCTTGACACTTCCTTTTTGTGCGGGATTCAGACCATAGGCTCGGACAAATTTTTAAAATGATCATCAACAGCTTTTTATATGAGGCATCCACGCCAGGCGAGTCATTGACCCATCCAACCTTTTTTCCATTAATTGCAATTTAAGCTTGTTAAGATAACCTTCGGAGTGTTCAATTCAGACGTGAAAACACAATATTCGTTTGATACTATGTTTTCGATCGGTTAGCGAATTGTGTTCAAAAGAAGTCAGCGATTTTTCAAGAGGACTTTTAAGGAACGCAAACGTTAGCATTAGTGACATGTCACCAATAGGGAAAATACCATTTCCCGACTGCCCGACGTGTCAAAGGTTATCTTAACAAGCTTAAATTGTAATTAATGGAAAATTCTTTACATCGTGGAGCGCGAACTTCAAAAACAAAGAAATTCCGTCATGCAATGTGACCCTTAAAAAATTGTGAAATAAAAACATTTGTTCTTTTCGACATTATCAGACTGTCGTCAAGACGAGCGAGAGTCATGTCGACACCGAAGAAATGGAAAGTTTCTTATGATCAAAGAAGAACATATAGCGATCGATGGTCAGATGATTTCAACTGGATAGAATGCCGCGAGAATGGAAAGGCTCATTGCAAATTGTGCGACATTGAGCTGCAGCCAAAACTGAGCACATTAAAAGCACACG
>CALLVB010000047.1 GCA_938010795.1 Minisyncoccota bacterium | reverse complement strand
AATCTCCCCCTGCACCTGTGCACTACGGAGTTCTACATCTAATCGTATTAAGTCACTGTTAAGTGTATTAAGTATAAGAAAGGCTGCTAGTAAGATACCGAGTCCGAGTAGTGCATTGTTAATACGTGCTCTACCATCTTTTTTATTATTAAAGTTATCAGTAGTCATATACTGCATTCCTCCTATTACTATCATAAAGATAGCTGCTATTGCTCCAAGAGAGATAGAGAGTGTGTAGAGATTGTTTACGTATGAACCTAAGTCTACTGGTATTTTGTCGCTGAAGCCTGGGAGTGGGGCGAGGGCTTGATATTCCAAAACGTCTGATTGTGTGTCTGGCGTTGATTGTTCTTGAGCCAAAGTAGTCGCCACACTTACCGTACTGAATATAACTAAGAGCGCTACAAAGAATTGGAGTATTTTTTTCATGTATACATTGTACATCGAAACAGAACCAGAGTTATCCACTAGTCATACACCTTTAACATCATGCTGTACCCACTATTTCCACAGAGTAGTACACAATTATAGATATCTCTACTAGAAAATATAACGTATCTTACGGTCCATACGAACAATGAGCATGTATATATACATATACACAAATTACTATTACAAAAACTATCTATCAGAGTGTTGCGTGTTAAAATGGTCAGCAATGTCAGATACTCCAAACCCAGGCGTACGAGTCCCACCACAATCACTTGATGCAGAAAAAGCATTGCTTGGTTCTATTTTAATTAAACAAGATGCTCTCTATGAAGTAATGGAGTATATCCACCCCGAATCATTTTATGCACAGAAACATGAAATGGTTTTTCAAGCGATGCTTGATCTCTTTTCACAAGCAGAACCGATTGATATCCTCACGCTTTCACACAAACTTGAATCAAAGCAACAACTAGATGTAATTGGTGGTGACGTATATTTAACCGAACTAGCAACATCAGTTCCCTCATCTTCTAATGCTGAGCACTATGCACAAATTGTTTTTAAAACATACATCAAACGTCGACTGATTGAATCTGGAACAACTATTGCTGAGATTGGTTTTGATGCTGAACGTGAAGTTGAAGAAGCTATTGATAAGGCTGAAAAAGAACTCTTTGCAATTTCCCAAGATATGTCTTCTTCGGACTTTATCGACATGAACACGTTAGCCAAAGAAGCATCTGAACGTCTCATGGCACTCCAAGATGGTAAGTCTAAGCTTCGTGGTGTACCAACTGGTTTTGCTTCACTTGATAAAAAACTATCTGGGTTCCAGCCATCTGACATGATTATCCTGGCGGCACGTCCGTCTGTTGGTAAAACCTCACTTGCCTTAGATTTTGTACGTAAGATTGCTGTACAACACAAAAAATCAGTCGCATTCTTCTCACTTGAAATGTCCAAAGATCAATTGATGGATCGTATGCTTTCTGCAGAGTCACGAGTTGATTATTGGAAAATGCGTACAGGATCACTCTCATCTGAGACTGACTTCTCTGCCCTACAAGATGGACTCGGAAGACTAGCTGAAGCAAAAATCTATATTGATGATAACTCATACAACAACGTACTTAGGATGAAGTCAGCAGCTCGTAAACTAAAACGAAAACAAGGCCTTGATATTCTTGTGATTGACTACTTGCAACTTATGGCACCTGTTGGGAAATCAAACTCAATTGTCCAAGAAGTAACAGACATCTCTCGAGGTCTTAAGCAATTAGCAAAGGAATTGGATATTCCTGTTATTGCCCTCTCTCAGCTATCTCGTAATATCGAACACAGAGGTGATAATGCAGAACCACGCCTAGCCGACCTTAGGGATTCAGGTTCTATTGAGCAGGATGCCGATGTAGTGATGTTTATCCATCGACCCAAAGAAGAAGGAGAAACCTCTCGTGGAACACACACGAAACTTATCATTGAAAAACACCGTAACGGTGCGACAGGCTCTATTGATCTTTACTTTGATGCAGAAAAAACATCATTTACAGAAGTTGACGCTCACCATGATGTTGGTGATTTCTCACTCTCGGATGACGAGGATGAAGACTAAAAAGAAAAAACCCGCTTATGCGGGTTTCACTAATCATCTCTAAAATATTTTCTCATACGGGAATCATGTCTGAATTCTTCTAGAGCTGCACTAGGATTTGATTTTATATCAATTAGCATAACCAACATGTATATACAAAAATATATACCAAAAATTAGCAACATTATGAGTGAACCAACCCAAAAATTTGAGTCAAGACAAAAACGAGCCCACAGAGCGACATGTATCCAGAATAAAAGTGCTTTAAACATATTCTTTCCTTTCAAACTAATAAGAAGTATATCATCTTCATGGTAGAATATTACCCATGTCACAGATCGATGATCTACAACTACTTTTAAAAAAACTTCCAGGTATTGGACCGAGACAAGCACGACGTTTCGTGTATTTCTTGCTTTCAGCAGATGCTGGATATATACACAAACTTACAACCACTCTTGATCAACTACGGCGAGAAAAGTCCCTCTGTTCGTTTTGTAAACGGCTCTACTTTAATTCAAACAATAAAGTACTTTGTCCCACCTGCTCTGATACCTCACGTGATTTATCTAAGCTTCTTATTATTGAAAAGAATTCTGATTTTGAAAACTTTGAACGCTCTGGTGTCTGGAATGGAAAATACTTTTTGGTACTTAAAAATATTGGTGTTACAGAAGATAATCCTCAAAATAGATTATCTCTAGACAGAGTCATTAAAGAGATTGAATCAGGAAGTGTGAATGAAATTGTTACTGCCCTTTCTGTTAATCCAGACGGTGAATACACAACTGAATATATTTCAAAACAACTCCGTCCGTATACAGAGACTCACAACCTCAAATTATCATCACTCGCACGTGGACTATCAACAGGATCAGAGATCGAATATGCAGACTCAGAAACGCTCAAACAGGCATTAAATAATAGAAAATAAAAAGACTGGCGTACGCCAGTCTTTTTATTTTCTATTATTTAATGCCTGTTTGAGCGTTTCTGAGTCTGCATA
>CALLVB010000046.1 GCA_938010795.1 Minisyncoccota bacterium | reverse complement strand
GCAGATAGATTCTTGCAAGTCCTGTTGGTTGGACTAAGAAAAGTAGCTTATACCTCTGTGGTCAGAGATCTTACACCGTAAGAGTATTTTTATTCTGATAGTCATATTCGCTTCTCGTGTATCGGATTAAACCCACTGTTTACCGACAACGATCAAGAACATATGATTCAAGAATATCTGATTGATCAAACTCTCCTTCATACGCAAATAAAAGCTTAGAAAACAACCTGGGTATTTCAACTACATCAACAAATATATATCTCCCTTCATGAGATGATTCTGCCACCATCTTAATCCGATCATAACTTTTTTCGTTACTAACAACAGTATCTCTTTGCACCACAAACTCTAAAGACTCCGTAGATGACACAAGCTCACCCTCTAATTCAAGTATTACCCGATCGTCTGTTTCTGATTGAGTAACTAATGTTTGCAATTCATTACTGGTGAGTATTGAACCTAGGAAGTCCTCTGAGATAACGGTCTTGTTGCCAAACAACGAAACTAATCCTACATACATCTGTTCGGGCAAGAAACCATGTCGCACACTTGTTTCACCATCAAATGGATGAGTATAAAAAGCCTGGGTTGTTTCATTAAATAATGATCCTTCGTTTTGTAATCTTTGTGCAATCTCTACACCTACGTACCGATGATGCCATGGTTCATATCTAAATCCTGTTATCACCTCTGATCCTTCTGGATACGAAAGTACAAAGCCATATTTGTATGCATTTTGTGCGAGCCATGCATACCCACGATTAATAGTGTATTGATTTGCAAATATAGGTGCTGAAATATCAACCGCAGTTCCTAATTGGTGTTCAGAAAACCCAGGGCGTGCTGCTCTATCATATTCATGTGGTGGCCCCTGGTTTACAGGGTTTTCATAAATCCTCTTTTGACGTGCAAAATCACGATAACCTGAATTTACACCAAGTGCTATTCCTTCCTTTCTTGCCTGAGACAACATATCGATGACTGGTTGTTTTATCCCACCGTGAATATAGATCTGTCGATTAGGGGTATTACTATATGCACCCGGCAATACAGTTAAGTCTTTGGGTATATAAGCTGGCTCTACTCCATACAAATTACCTTTAATGGACTGTAATACAGGATCATTCTGAATGTCTGTTGGGAATGAGCACTCAAAACGTGTGAATGCTATTTTGTTATGGAAATCTTGACTCTTCTTAAGCATAACCTGGTTAGACAAGTAAATATCATATTGTATTCGCACAAAAACAAATGCTAGAAAAATTCCAGCTAAAGCTAATACCGCTAATGTCTGTACGAAGTAATTCTTTTGCATGATGTTAGTGTGTCTCACCTTCCTCTACCGCTTCAACTTGTGGTGCTTCTACATTATTGGAGTCCTCTTCTCCATTATCTTCTTCTTGTTTTTTAACTAAGATCTCTTGAACTTTGGCTTGCACTACAGCAAAGTCAGGTAGTTCTTGTTGTGAGGTCACTCCCATAAATCTATAGGTGTCTGTGCTTGCAGAATATCGTACTGTTGATCCATCCTTTACCTTATCAATGAGTCCTCTTATTAATAGATTCCTTAATGAATACGTAGAGTTTACCCCTCGAATATAGTCAATCTCCATTCGAGTCACCGGTCCGTGATATGCGACCACAGAGAGCGTTTCTAAAGCAGCTTTTGAAAGCGGTTTATCTTTCTCATCTTCATGTAATTTTGAAATAATCCCTGCAACTTTTTCACTTGTCACTAAAAACGCTTTTTGTTTATTTAATACTAGCGTGATCCCTCGTGTTGCATACGTGTTCTGTAGTGATACCAAGGCTTGTTTTACGTCAGAAACTGTATGTCCTGATAGCGATGAGAGCTCTTTAAATGATAGCTCTTTAGCAGTATAAAAAAGGAGTGCCTCAAGGATATGCTCGAGTGTTACCTTGGTGTTCTGTGGCACGGGTGGAGTTACTTCTTTTTTGTTTCCAAACATAATTACTATGATAACAAATATCAGTATAAACCGACAGGTATATAAAAAAGAAAAGAGCGTGACTGTGGCACGCTCTTTTCTTTTTTATATCTTATAACATGATAGTTACCTGCTCTGGTGTAACTTCGAGATATCCATGTTCTATATCAAATGTATGAGACTTTTCTTCTGTGTCCATAATAGTCACAACTCCTGTCTTCAAAACAGTAACTAGCGGCTCATGTCCTGCAAGAATTTGCAATTCACCAGTAATTCCAGGAGCGACTACTGACTTAGCTTCTCCTGTAAATAGTGATTCATTGATTTTTAGTAATCGTACTTCCATATGTGAATTATAATGCTCCCACGTTATAAAATTCGTCTTCAGGTTTGTCATCTAATTCCCCATCTACGATTCGTGCGAATGATGCAACTGTATCTTCAATCTTAACGTGAATACCAGGAATTCCGTTAAAGATCTCAGCCACATGGAGTGGTTGTGCCATAAACTTTTGTAGTTTACGAGCTCGGAATACTGTTTGCTTATCTTCTTCTGAAAGCTCTTCGATACCAAGAATTGCAATAATATCCTGCAAGTCTTTATATCGCTGTAATACTCGTTTAACTTCTGTAGCTACTCGGTAGTGTTCTTCTCCAACCAAATCTGGTGTAAGAGCTGTTGATGAAGATTCTAGTGGGTCAATCGCTGGATAAATACCAATCTGTGTAAGAGCTCGAGAAAGAACTACTGTTGAGTCGAGATGAGAGAATGTTGTTGCTGGTGCAGGGTCAGTAAAGTCATCCGCAGGTACGTATACTGCCTGAATAGATGTAATTGATCCTTTCTTAGTTGAGGTAATTCTCTCTTGTAATGCACCCATTTCCTCAGCCAATGTTGGTTGATACCCCACAGCTGATGGTACTCGCCCTAGAAGGGCTGATACCTCTGATCCTGCTTGAATAAATCTAAATACGTTATCCATAAAAAACAGAACGTCTTTTCCTTCTTCGTCTCGGAAGTACTCAGCCATAGTAAGACCTGTTAGTGCTACACGAGCTCGGGCTCCTGGCACCTCGTTCATTTGTCCAAATACAAGAGCTGTCTTATCGAGCACTCCTGATTCTTCCATCTCTCCATATAGGTCATTTCCTTCTCGTACTCGTTCTCCAACTCCAGCAAACACAGAGTATCCTCCATGTGCTTTGGCTGTGTTGTGAATAAGCTCTTGAATAAGAACGGTCTTTCCTACTCCCGCTCCTCCAAATAGTCCAACTTTACCTCCTTTTAGGAAAGGAACTAGCAAGTCAATTGACTTAATACCTGTTTCAAAAACTTCAGCCTCTGTTGTTTGTTCATCAAATGATGGAGCTTCTCGGTGAATTGACCATGTTGGCGTTCCCTCTTTCACTCCTTCTTTACCATCAATAGTGTCTCCCAGTACGTTAAATAGTCTTCCCAGTGACTCTTCTCCTACAGGAACAGAAATAGGTGCACCTGTATCTGTTACTACATCACCAGCACGCAATCCGGCTGTATCTTGCATTGCAATACATCGTACTCGGTCAAGACCGATATGTGCTGCAACCTCCATGTATACACGAGTATTATCTTCTTTTGTTGCAAATAATGATTGTTTCACTTCGGGTAAGTTTGATGCAAAATGTACATCTACAACAACACCTACCATCTTCTTAATTTCTCCTGTATTCATATGTCCGAGATTATTTATTTAACTTGTACTTCAATTCTTTTAACGTTTTGTGGAATTTTTGATTTCCAAAATGGCGAAACTGTAACTTCAACTGATTTTGCTCCTGATAATTCAGCTACAAGACCTTGCATAACAGCTGACTCGCTCTTTCCTGCTACTGCTTGTGCCACTACATCTTCATCAATATTCCAAACAAATGATGTCCCTGTGCTACCCAAGCTCTCAAGAGTAAACTCAAACTCATTATCGTCTTGTAAGTCAAAATCTTCAGTTGCAATGTTCATCTTAAGTTGATTAAGATTTTCTATAGCCACTGATTGACCAGGAGTATAATCTTTTAGAACAGAAGATGCAACAAAGTTATCAAATTCTTGTCGGTTAAACATTACTGCTTCAATTGTCCCTTGAGCAATAATATTAATACCTCCCTTTTTCTCGTCAGGCTTTTCAGAAAACGAAATATTAGAAATGCTCATAAAATCATCTGAGGTCATGTATCCAGTAGTAATCCTACTTGCCATATCATTTCTCATTTTTGTTCTTAGTCTTGTCTCAAGTTCTTGTTGTCCTGCCTTAATTTCGTCTTGAGTTGCGGTCGTGATTACTCCTGAGAACCCTCCGTCAATCACACCTGTCTGTGTAGCACTAAACGAATTGAATCCTGGTGTACCAGTAAG
>CALLVB010000045.1 GCA_938010795.1 Minisyncoccota bacterium | reverse complement strand
CCTGGTCCGGCAGCGATTCTCGAACCAGCGGTGATTCCAGCTCCTGCTCCAGCAGCCGAACCAGCGGTGATTCCTGCTCCTGCAGCCGTTCAGGTCCCTGATCCGGATCCAGCAAATTGAATCATGGGATGGAAATAAAGATCTACCTTAACGTGATTTTTCCCCGAATAGACTCACATACGATCGTTGAAAAGCAACTAAAATAGAACAGTACGCATCAATTTATTTCCAAGGAACAAACACCCAGGTAGAAAAAGACAGCTTTTAAGGGCATATAGGCTACTAGCTGTTATTTTTTATCCTAAAATTTTTTTTTTTTTATCATTTCTCACAATAAACTTCGTATTCCAAACAAAGAAACAAAAAGTTGTTGACCTTATTAAAACTGTTTTCAAATACGTAAAGGTTATAAGCCGTACCTCACGGCTCAAGGGTCACGTGACTTACGATGGAAGTCATAGAAAGTTGGGCGTGTGAGATCGATTAGATCTGGTCGTGAGGGACGATCCTCCAGTAATTTATTCTTCAGCCACACTTGCATCGGGGGTGAAGCATTTCCATGAATAGTTCCATTATGGTTCGGTCTGAGGCGGCTGATAAGTAAATCGTATCCGTTATCTAGGCCTTCATAGAAGGCACAAAAATCCGGTTTTACAGCATGAGCAAGCGTGGCTCGTTTCGGAGCGCCGACACGGGCAACATTTCTTTTAGAAAGGTTCTCCAGGCAACGTTCTCTTCAGAAAGTTCGTCCGTCCAAAGAGCCAATAACGTAATACGGGTTCGTTCCGTGTCCACATCCGCGACTTCTATTTTCAGCCTCCCTCATGACGTATCCATGTCCTCCTGCCGTGGAGCTCTCGCCGGCGGTCGGGGTCACGGCAGGGGAGAACTCGGTGGAGTTTTTCACCGGCGCCAGTCTGGAGAGAAAATTGTGGAAGGCAAATATAAGGCTCGGGTCAGAGCATTATTTATTAGTCCTTCTGCGAAGTTTATATAGAGTTACATTGTCAGCCAAATTATTATTTTTGTTTTGTCTTCCCATTACACCGGCGTACCTCACGGTCGACACTTTTTGGCAGCCAATCGGAAGACACCCGTTGCTGCGACAGGCACATATCGTCACGTGATTTTCTGTGCATTTACACCAGTGCAAATCCACTGCTGCTGTGCAGTGTGCAGTATGAGAACGTAGCCAAAGGGTGCGACAGGTCTTACCCATGTCTAATATCATGTCTATTGACAAAGGTGGTCCAGCAGGACGCAAATGCATAAGTCAACCAAAGACACACCGGTCTGAGAATACCCACCAAGAGCGGACTGACAATACGAGGGAAAAAGTTACTGCACCCAACGACACAAGTCGGTCAAACCGACACCGGACTCGTTTTCAAAATACGGGACCGAAATCAACATCTAACAAACTTACGACCAAACATCAGGTATTGAAAAACATTCTTGCTGTCCATAATATTGTAGATGACAGAAAAAAAAATAAATAAATAAATAAATAGAATGCATGTCCGTTACATAGCGTGACAGCTGTTTTCAATTTATCATTGCAGCGTGATGCTGCATGCAGCTCCAGACGGTCCAGGGCAGCACGCACCCCTGAACCACCCTCTATGCATTCTGATGTTGTGGTACTTTTACGAAAAGTATTTCACATTCGATGCAGGGACGTCTACAACTCCCTTCTGGCAGCTCGAGGTGTACCCGCCGCGGCTCGTGAACTTCTCACGCAACAGAAACTGAACAAATTTGACAATACCCCAGTACGCCTGTGGTACCTCTTTGCCAAAGTTCATAAATTTCACATGACACAGGCAACTGTCCGCAATGTCACGGAATTTTTTGCTTGGATAGAACAACGCTGTCCCGTCGAGAGCAGGATAATAACTCGGTGCACAACAACCTTGACACTTCTGTTCTCAGGAAAGGTCATGAAAAACAAAGACGTCCGGAAAGTTCTTTCTCAGGCGAAGAAACTTCACTGGACACCACCTGAGTTACGTGATACGTGGGATCCAAAGATAATACTTGAGCTTCTCCAGACTTGGGATGACAACAAGAACCTCCACATCGCGGATCTCGGGGCCAAATGTATGATGTTGATCCTCCTGGCGACGGGACGGCGCATGCAGGCACTGCGGGGAATGTCCTTGAAAGCATACAAACGGGACAGGAAAGGGCAATATTATCACTTTTGCCTACAAACTCCCCAAAAGCTATGTGATCCGCAGAGAAGAAGCCCGGATTACCAAATGATCGTCAGCGCTTTTCCAGGCAACTCCAAGCTGTGTCCAGTCAAGGCATTGGATGTCTATTTGTCTCGCACCAAGCATGTGAGAGAGACAGACTTCGTCTTTTTCCCGCCCACAAAACCAAACACGCCCTGTGCCCCCGATACAATCAGGAAATGGATAAAATGCATCCTGTCGGAAGCCGCACTAGGGCGTTTCAAAGCCAGTTCATCGCGAGCCGCCGCAGCCAGTCTTCTCAACAGGCTTCAATATCCCATTCAAAACATATTCCGCCATATGAATTGGAAATCACAAACCGTATTTAACTCGAATTACAATCTTCCCTTGTCTCGGGACGTGGCTGAAGCAGTTGGCATGAGCAGAGCATTGCTGACAGGCCGCCGCCAGAGGGTGAGGAAAAGCGGGGGCCAGAGGGTGAGGAAAAGCGGGGTCAGCAATGTTAAGGCAAACTCAAATTCTCACACTCACACACGAAAAGCAAGCTCAAAAAAGTCAAAAAGACCAGCGCATGGGGGTCCCAAGCAGCAAGTGGCCATTCCTCTCAACCCACACCACGTTTCATACAGTAATAAAAAGAGGGCCAAAGCCACTCCCTTACTTTTCTTGGCTCTTTCTCACAAGTTGTCGGTCCCGGCTAACACCACTCACACTGTTCTTCAGCTTTACTTACACCTGGCTTACTCCCTGTGTCCTAACCTACAAGAAGAACGAGATGCATGGCTTAGCATTCAGGATCGCAACGTCAACCAAAAGGGCCCTTTTCCTACTTTACCCAGTCTTCAACGGTCTCCTTCACACAAGAATACTTCCAGCATTCAGGACCGCAGCGTCAACCAAACGGCCTCTTTTCCTACTTTACCGTCTAATCATACTTCTGTTTCCATGTCGAGCGAGTGTGAAGTGCTTGACGCAGAATACAATGCATGTTTAACTGTTTCCATGTCGAGCGAGTGTGAAGTAGTGCTTGACGCAGATTACAATGCATGTTTAACAAGTTCAGACACAGAGAGAGAAGACGGCCACAATGTATTGACTGCTTCACACCTGTCGTCAGACATTTCACACAAGTCATCATCGGAATGTGAAGTAGTTGAGGTAGAAATAGACATGGACACCGATGAAGTTTTATCGGTGCAAACGACATGCAATTTACATGTTCTACCTACCATTACCCTACCTACCATTACCCTGAACTGCGCCTGGCCTTCTCTTCCAGCTTCTCATATTCTTTTGGTTCCACGCACCCAAGTGTCTGAATGTCTCAAGGTATTGTCGCGAGACCATATTCTGGTTAGAAATCACATGTCAACCAAGACTGTGTTTCTGCCCAGTACAGACATGGTCAACCCAATGATATTGGCAGACCCAGCCTTTGGCCCTACTATTAACGTTTTCCAATCTATACATTTACTGAATTCCCCAAGCTTCCACAATGAGGTCCCAAAAGTGCTCGCCTATGTGTCCTCCCAAGAGCCTTTTGTGCCTTTTTTGGGAAATATTACCTATTCCTTTGGCAAATGAGCTAAATGCGTCGATCTACGAAAAAATTATAAGGAATTATAAGCACCGTGAGGTACGCATATAAATGTATGTATGTAATGGTCTTTTTACAATTTTACAAGCACCGTGAGGTACGCATATAAATGTATGTATGTTATGGTCTTTTACAATTTTACAAAGTTTCGTCATTTTAAAAAATATTATGCATCTCACATTCATAATGACCAACAAAATTTCGCAATTTTTTTTTCAAGTTGGAAGTTTTAGTTAGAATTTGTTTGTATTATACTTTCTTTGCAGGCGCAGGGGTGCTATTATCAAAGAGAAACAAAATAAATTTAGTGTATAAATGAATACATACTTTATTATCTATATCTTACCTTTATCATACAATTTACATCTAATTGGGTGTAGTTACACCTGCGGCGGACCTTTTGGAGACTTTTTCCTGTAAGATACACATGTGCGTAGAGAATTATTGTGTACATGACTAAAAGAACTTCTTTTCGTGGCCAAATTTGCCGCCATATTGCTTTTGCTCCCGAGACCTCGAGAGAGTCTCGAATTGTGACACGTGACAATTCTCCGCACAAGTTCATGGGCGTAAATTTTCCCGCGTAAATTTTCCCGCACACAGAAAAAAATTAATTCGTCGTTGGAAAAAAGGCTTCTGAAAAGACTAACTGCACCCGGTCACTTACAATCTCGGCGTAAAAAAGAAGACATTCCAAACAATTTTTGTTTTGCTCGATCCATTCATTCTTGCAATCTATCTGTATGGATTGGATCGGCAACTCGTGGTGATCCATGGTCCACCTCCGGCTACTCAATCAACACCTCCGGTGACGCAACCGATCTCATAGTCGACCGAGTCGGGCCCCAATGTATCCGCAGACACGAGGGGTACTGAGGTACTCAGCTACCTGGTGCCTCGCCAGGAGGAAGCCAGGGGATGGGACCATTCTAAAAACCACCTCATCGTGCCCAGACTGACCACGAGGAAGAAGAGATGGAGGTCAACCAGACACATGGACGTTAGCTAATTATAAATAAGATAGGACGTTTTGGGGAGCAGTCACAAAAAGTCATGGACGTTAAACAGACGTTGTCGGAACGAATTGAGTTCATTGGTTGCCGTGCAACCTTTTATTTTCGTGCGATTTTAGCACGGCACTCATGTGGCCTTAGTGCCACCTTAGAGTCCCGTCGTCCCGTCGTCAACGACAGAGACTCCCGGTGGACTTCACATATGGACGTTTCCTCAATGTACCCCTTTTTCCATTTATGATTTTATAATAAAAGCATTATATTCAACTACTCTTCCCTTTGATTGCGCAGCCAGAAAACAGATGTTCGGTGCGCTGATACGGGATCGCCAATTTGTCCAGTCAAATGCTTGAATTGATACAACTTTTCAAAAGAAAATGCCTTTTTGCAATCTCGAGCAAATTAACTGGTTTATCAGATGAAGTTCCATACCGCAGAAGGAAGAGATGGCGACTGATGGCTAACGTACATCACGGTACTGACTTATTGGATTCCAGAAGGACAATGCAATCCCAGACGATGTCGGAGTCGAAGTTGGTGATATAACATTTGCTCAAACTCCCAACAGCGCTCCAGATACCTCACCTTCAACTCCCAAAAGAGATTCTTCCAACAGTCCCGGATTTTGGACAAAACCTGCACCGGCAGTATTTTTGACTACATTCTGGCGACAATGCGAAAAGGAGCTCCGATGGCCTCTAGCATCCTCAGTTCCCTCGCCACCGAGGCTTCGGAACCAGAGGATGTAGTCACAAATAAGTTTGGTCTACTTTCCGTGTTCAATGATTTGTCAGCGCATAACTGGAGGTACCTTAGTGGAAATGTCGCCAGAACTGGATTTTTGTAAAATTTTAATTTTCATAATCAACGCTCTTCTGAAATTTGGAGCCACAAACTGGAGTCTACTTTCAAAAAGCAAACTGCAAATTCTTTTCACGGAACACAATAAATACAATAGAGTGCAGTATTGGCTAAAATTTAAAATGGACAAAAGGCAGAAGATAAGTTCAAGAAGAAAAGTTTAAAAAAAGGAAAGATGTGGTGCAATTTTACCATGGAGTAGACAAGGGGGCGAGGCGGGTAAGTACTGTGAACTGTGAACCCGCCCCGCTGACAGCAATTACGATAACGACCTCTGCGGTTGCCTGTGGGTAATAAAACCCGGGAGATTTAAAAAGTCTGCTCGAGAAGGCCAGGGATAGAACAGTCTTTTTCGAAGAGACCTCTAGGGGGGAAAGAGTTAAACCCCCTGTGTATCTGTGTTCAACCCACTTCACCACTGAGTCTACAGCAAGACACATGGTCATGAACCATGGTCTTGGCTATCCTCTGTATGAGTTCGATCTTCAATAAACTCTCAATCTTGGATCCGGATTCCTTC
>CALLVB010000044.1 GCA_938010795.1 Minisyncoccota bacterium | reverse complement strand
CTTGTGGAGCTTCTTCTGCTACCTCCTCAGTTTTCTCTTCAACTACCTCTTCTGCTGGTGCCGCAGCTGCTGCTTTTTCTTCAGCGGCTTTTGCTTCTGCTTCAGCTTTTGCTGCTGCCTCTTCCTCTACTCGTTTTGCTTCTGCCTCCGCTTCTTTAGCAATTCTGTCTTGTTCTTCTGTATCTGAAAGCGTAGCTAAACTCATAAGACGTGTCTTTCGCATTTGTCGTTTCATTTCACGAGCAACTTTTTCCCGAATGTTGTAAAGTTTTGCTCTTCGTACTCGTGCTCGTTTAACTACTTCGATCTTATCGATATTTGGAGAAAATAGTGGGAAGATTCGTTCCACACCAACACCGTTAGATACTTTTCGTACTGTAAATGTAGCTCCAGGTTCTGTACCGTGCTTTGCAGCCAGTACCAAGCCTTCGAATGCCTGTAGACGCACCTTTCCTTTCTCTTTAATTTTTACCCATACACGTACTGTATCACCAGATGTGATTCCAAGACCTCGCCGCTCTTCTTGGTTGATAGACGTAAAGTCTTTCAAAGGAGTATTCTTGATGTTTGTTTTCATAATGGGCAGGATTTTAACAGAATTTACCAACTAATGCTAGTCCCTTGCAAGTGCGTGTGTAAAGTCATCTGGAAGCGGTGCTGTCACTCTTATCTCATCACCCGAAACATCAGTAAACTCTATCTTGTATGCATGCAATGCTTGTCTGGCAAAACCAAGTGACAACTCTGGCTTGTCTTTGTCATAACGTTTACCTGCGTACGTAAAATCTGCAACAATTGGATAATTAAGATATTGCAGGTGAACTCTGATCTGATGAGTACGTCCTGTTTTAGGCTCTGCCTGTACATATGAAAATCCATTGAATCGATCAAGGACTGTAATTATTGTTTGTGCTTCTCTAGTTGTTCCCCGCAATGCTTTTGGGATCGCTGTCCATTTTGCAAATGTCTTTGAGCGTCCGATAGGGGCATCTACTCTCACTTCATCTTGTTTCATCTCTCCATACACAAGTGCGTGATAAGTCTTTTTAGTTTCTCTTTCTTTAAATTGCTCCTTTATACGTGTGTGTGCCGTATTTGTTTTACATAAAATAAGAGCACCACTTGTATCTTTGTCTAACCGATGCACGATACCAGGTCGAGTAATTACTCCCCCGTCTTTTGTTTCGATAGGCTCCTCCCCTACCGATGCCGAATCTGGATACACAGAGACAAACCAGTCAGCTACTGTTTCTGTGTCTGTTCGTCCATCCCCATGAACCATAATACCTGCTGGTTTATTAACAACCACCACATCGTCATTTTCAAATAGTATTTCCATATCTCGCTATTGTAACAAAGCATCTCCCTATGCACGCTATCTGCAAGACCTCATCACTCAAAAATCTGATTTGTTACAATTGTTTCAATGAGTATTCTTGAGAAGTACAACAAACTAGAACAAGAACTGCATAGTCTTGTGACGGATAAAACCTTTAACTCAACAAGGAGTCTTAAGCTCGAACGAATTGCTCTTTTACTCGAAAGGCTCGATAACCCACAGAATGATTACAAAACAATTCATGTAGGAGGAACAGCAGGAAAAGGCTCAACTGCGACAATGATCGCGAATATCTTACAAGCACACGGACACAAGGTTGCACTCCACACGTCCCCCCACTTACAAATTCTCAATGAACGACATGTCGTAAACGGACGACCGCTCGCAACAACAGTACTCTGTAGACTTTGGGAAAAAATAAAACCTCATATAACCTGGATGAAAGAGCACTCTCCATATGGTCCTCCCACATACTTTGAGATTCAAACTACTCTCTCATTCCTTGCATTCAAAGACGCACAGGTAGACTACGCTGTAATCGAGGTGGGATTAGGAGGAACCCTAGACGCTACGAATGTCATCACTCCAGTTCTGTCTGTACTTACCAATGTTGATCTTGATCACACAGAGATTCTTGGAGATACCGTTGAGAAAATTGCAACAGACAAAGCAGGGATTATTAAACGAGGAGTGCCTGTTATAACGGGAGCAAACCAACCAGAAGTGATTGATATCTTTAAAACACGTGCTATTCAAAACCACTCTGACTGTTTTATACTCAATGAAGACTTTTTTGTTCCACATGACATGTCTCTTTCCCTATATGGAGAAAAACAACTAGAAAATGCTGCACTTGCTATATGTGGAACTACAATAGTATTGGGTGAGTCATATGATAAAGAACGTGCCTTCCAAGCACTCCAAGACACTACACTCCCTGCAAGAATTGAAGTCATACAAAAAAAACCTACGGTTATACTCGACGGCGCACATAATCCCGCAAAAGTTTCTGCATCACTTACAAGCATCCGTGAACTTGCTGGAGATAAACAAGTGCAAGTTTTACTCGCTGTTAAAGCAGGTAAAGATAGTGTCGGTATCTTAGAACCCATCCTCTCTATCTCACAACATATTGTGTGTACAAATTTTACACAAGCACTATGGAACTCAGTAGAAGTAGAGGATCTGCGTACGCAAATTCTTCATGTAAACCCTGAGGTAGAGGTTATAAGTGATACTGATCCGATGCATGCTCTACATGCCCTACTTGAAAACTCCAACACAGACGATCTCATTTGGGTTGTCGGTTCGCTCTATCTAGCTGGTGAGTTACGTGAACATTGGCTTCCTAAAGAACAATTACTCTTGGAGCTTGAGTAATTATTTTCCGTTATTTATTTGAATATTTTTCTCGTACCACTCAAAAGACCTCTTGAGATGCTGCTTTGTAAATGCCGGCCATTTTGTCTTAGTGAAATAAAGTTCAGCATATGATGCTTTCCACAAAAGAAAGTTTGATAACCGGTGATTCCCTCCTGTCCGGATAACCATATCCAGGTCCGGCATATCTGCGGTCCACAATGATTTTTCTAAATTTGTTTCTGTAATTGTACCTGTAATGGTGTTTGCTGCTGTGACGATCTCGGCTCTACCTCCATATGATAAACATATCCAGACTGTCTTGGTGTGTTTCTTTGTTTGAGATTCCATTTCTACAATAAGTTTTTGCAACTTTTTTGGAATTTTGGTTATGTCTCCCACAAACCGAATTCGTACGTCTTGCTTCAAAATATCTTCCTTTTTCTCTGTCAGCATGTACTCAAGTAAACCCATAAGTGCGTCTACTTCTTGTTTACTACGTTTCCAATTTTCAGTTGAAAATGCATAAAAGGCCACATCCTTGATACCAAACTCATTACACCACTCAATACACTTGACGAGTATGTCTAAACCAGATCTGTGCCCCTCTATTCTGGGAAGACCTTTTTGGGTAGCATATCTCCTGTTGCCATCCATAATTATTCCGAGTGTTTGTACGCTAGTTTTCATTACAAGCATTGTAGCAAAACAAAGCGGCCGTACGGCCGCTTTGTTTTTAAAACCTTATCTTTTAAATTTACGTCGGAGAGTAAGGACCATAAAGAACCACAACACGTAATACCACATAATCTGCAGCATCACGATAATATTCTGGACTGGTGTTAATTCAAGTGAACGTAATGACACTGACTCACTTCCAAGTAATGGAATGAAAAATCCTAAACTATATTCAAACAGCTGAGATAAAGAAAAGTCTGGCTTAAATTGATTAAGCACCAAAAGTGAGACCCCCAACGAAATCATCATGAATAAAAAGATCCTTCCCACTGATTCACAAAACCCAGAGATAACACCATATAAGGCAAGTGCATTCCTGTAAAAGAACTTTTCCTTCTTCACTCGCATGAGCTCAATCATCGCCTCCATCTCTCCACGATAAAAATCACCTGCCCGTTGCCAATCCTTTGAGTCCTCTAAAGACTTTTTCATCTGTCGGTTCATATCCTCAAGGTTCTCCCAATGTTTCTTTTCATCAAATGTCTTAAAGCCAAATGCAACCACACCCGAGTCTGCAACTTCTTTGTCAGAATACAATTTTGAAACTCTGTCTTCCGTTGCATGATAATCAACATACGGATGATTAATCTCCAGTTTAGAAAATAGTGTTCTCCAGTCTTTAGCAATATGCCGTTCTGTTACAAATGTCTTATGTTTTTGAGATACATTATCCTTATTAACAAAAACGATCATGTCTCCAATGTTGATTTGCTCTCGTGCAATATCATTCACACGATAATCTGTAGTCATCTCCCCTGACACAATCTGTTCAAATGCTTCTTCTGTAATTTTTGACTCAACCGTTTTTGCGATCTCACTGTAAAAACAGTTCCTTCCGTCTTTTTGTGAAAAATTACAGTCTTTAAATATGATCTGTTCGATCATAGAGTTTTGATAAATTACTCTAGAGAGATCTACATTAGTAAACATAGTCTTTCGCGGAAAGAACACGTATCTAAATACTAACCGTGGAGGAAGCGCACCTTTGACCGACCCATCCATTCGCTCGTAGGTACTTCTGATTGAAAAGAATGAAGATACGTACAGATCAGCAAACGCGGAGTATGAAAAATCTGCACGCATTCCAAAATATGTTTTATGAAAATATACGTCTCTGAGAAAATGTGCTTTGATAAAGAGTACCTCCTTCATGAAAGACGTCCGCTCAAAAAATGCATCTCCATAAAAGTATGTCCCCACGAAATGCACCATCCTAGCAAACTGTGTTCTTCGGAACGTACTTGTTCCGTATATATTTGCCCCATCAAAATGTACCCTATCTTCAAAGACTGCAAGTGAAAAATCTATATCATCCCTAAAAGTAGTATCTTTAAAAGAAATTTCTTCTGAAAAAGATGCATAGGCACATGAGAATTTATCCTTGAACTCCGCATCTTTGAAGTCCATTGGGAAATCAAAATTATGAGAAAGAGTTACAGGGAAATCAAAAACTCTATTTGTAAAATCACCATCTCTCTTCGCAATCTGCAATGCAAATTCTTGTTGTGTGATTTCGTGTGTTTTTGGCATACTACTATTGTAGCAAGAATTCTACGTGGTTGAGACCCTAAATATATGTACTACTCATAATCGTTGCATTTTTGTGACAGCTCGGTATAATGCTTGTCATTCGGGAAATACCCGACACATAAGAGGGCGATTAGCTCAGTTGGCTAGAGCAGTTCGTTTACACCGAAAAGGTCAGGGGTTCAAGTCCCTTATCGCCCACAAAAAAACAAGAAAACACCGCATATGCGGTGTTTTCTTGTTTTGGGTATGCTACGATAGATTCATACTTAGTAGTTAATATAATTTTATGAATATCAAACGATTTTTATTAAGTTCAGTAGTAGGATTCATTTTTATGGCAATCTATGAAATGTTGGTACACAACATTGCACTTATTGGTGTATATGACTTGACTCCACAACTATGGAGGACACCTGAGGAAATGAATATCGCACTTATGATGGCTGGTTATGCTCTTATGACCCTACTTCTCGTGTGTCTGTTTGCAAAACAAATGAATGTACGAACTGCGAAACAAGGGGCAGCAGCTGGATTAGCAGTTGGCCTACCCTTAGCATTAGCAGGAGCTATGTCATACGTGTGGATGCCTATCTCAATTACTCTTGCTGCATGTTGGTTTGTTGCCACATTAGTAAAAGTTCTTATTATAGGAGTAATCACAGGATCTCTTTACCGAGATTTCTAGTCCCCCTTCTCGTTCTTACTTCAAGAAAAACCGCTTTGCGGTTTTTCTTAACTAAAAAATTGACATACTATTATATTTGTATTATTGTTTCTTCTGGAAACGACAGAGCTATAGGAGGCTTATATGGAAATCATTCAGAAACTCACATCACTCGGAGCAATTAGTACCTGACATTTCTTATATTCAAGCGGTACACATGGTGAGATGTTTTTTAATCTCCGTGTACTAGGCGAAGAAGAACACGAAGATCTCTTGAGAGATCTAGTCTATGAGCTAACAAAATTAATGTTAAATTCAGCTGCGCCAATATCTTTAAGTAAATGTGTCTTTGTTGGACCAGAAACGTTAGGTAAGACGATGGCGCGTATCGCCCATGAGGAACATCTCAATAGACACAGCATTACTGTTCCGTGGTTATGGTTCAAGACAAACGAAACACCTCAAGGTAAAACGTATAGTTGGGGTGATGACTGTGATCCAAATATCGTTGACGGCAAGACGGTGTTCTGGCTTGATGATCTATTTAATGCATTCTCGACCTTTCAACGGACACGTCCACTCATCGAATCGACGTCTACAAAAATTGTTGCAGGAGCAATCGTTGATAGAGGTGCGAACGTTGCCCGACAATGGGGTATTCACCAAATCATCTCACTTGAATCAGTCGATGCCCAAGCTCATAACCCTGAGGCTTGTCCTCATTGCAAAGAAGGTCTACCTCTCACCTGTCCAAAAACAGGTGATGTTATCGCGACATAACCTTGTCTGCTCATTTAGAATCGAAAAGGCGCATTCTTAATTGATTGCGCCTTTTTCCTTTCTATAATCCTTTTTTAGGTTTATATTCTTGTGGCTCCAATCTCGCAATTCCATCAACAAACCTATTTCGAGCTGGAACATCTGGAAAGTCGCAAAACAATACAATTGAGTATCTCTCTGGGCTCGTCGCATGTTTGTCAGCAACTACACGGTGCCATGTTCTCTGTAACACATCTTGTGAAAGTCGTTCTAATCCAATACCTGAAAATAATACTGTCTCATCTGTAAGTACCGGAGCATCAGTCCATACACCATCCCAATTTAAAAACTGTAAACCTTCTTGTGATTCATAGAGATGAAATGTCATTCCTCCTCTATCAAAGTGTGGATCTGCGAGAATCTCAGCGTCTGGATGTGGTGTGTAATGTAAAAAACGAATAACTCCTTGTGATCGTTCAAAACCTTTCTTGGTTTGCTCAGGCAACATCGCAATATGTTCATTATCTTGTGCAAGAATTTTGTTGTACTCAATAGCAAATCCCGTTACTGCACCAAACAATTCCTCACAATATGAAAAAAATCTTTTTACTGTTGGATTGTCTTCTACCGCTTCTAACAATCCGTGCTTCTTTAAAAGCTCTTTGTGGTGAGCAGAAAAATGATAGTACTCTTTTTGATCTTCATTCTCCTTACTTCCCTTTTTAATATATCCAAAATTCCAATCATCTCCACCAAATACGAAACTATCTTTTATCTCTTGGGGTAGCTCGCAAAACTCTTTCCAAAGTGGATGTGCAGCAGCAACTTGCTGAGCCACATCTTGTGGGTAGCTAATTATCGCAAACAAGTTGTTATACAGGTCTGTAAATTCTCTACTGTATCTCATGCAGCCATTTTATCACGGGAATATGAACAATTCATAATAAGCCTTGAAATCACCCATGGTAAAATAGTAATTATGAATAAGATTGTTATTACCATTGATGGACCAAGTGGTTCAGGAAAAGGTACTACCGCACGCGGTGTAGCAAAACTATTATCTATTCCCCACATCGACTCTGGTTCTATTTATCGGACAATGGCATATTACTTGCGAACCCAAGATATTAAAGAAGAAGATAGTGAGACAATCAAGGAGGCGCTCCGAGACTTTCATATGAACTACTCTGAGGAAGGACATGTCCTGCTTAATGATACGGATGTAGAACAAGAAATTCGATCGAGAGAAAACTCAACTTATGCATTTCAATATTCACGAAGTCTTGTGGTTCGAGAGAACGCAACGAGACTACAGAGAGAACTTTTAGAACACGGAGGAATTTTAGATGGTCGTGATGCTGGATCTGTTGTAGCTCCTTTTGCTGATTTAAAAATATACTTAGATTGTGATGTAACTGAACGAACTCGCAGACGTGCCAAACAACACAACATTACAGACCCAGAAGAGATTGAAGTTCTTCGAAGAGAGATTCTAGATCGAGATGAGGCAGACATGAACAAAGGAGATGCCTCCCTTCAAATGATGCCTGATTCAATACGAGTAGACACATCAGGTATGACAGTCGAGGAGCAGATTGATGCTGTATACAAACTAGCTCTGGAAAAAATCAATACCGAGCTGTAATTTATCGAGTTTTATTATATAATCCAACCCATTCCCCCTATAGTTTAATGGATAAAACAAGAGATTTCTAATCTCTGGCTCTAGGTTCGACTCCTGGTGGGGGGACACGCTAGTGAGAGTTCAAGTGACCTAGCGGGTCCAGAATTATTACTAAAACAAAAAACACCATATGGTGTTTTTTGTTTTACTTTTTACCTGCGAACAACAAAATTGCTCTCAAGCTAAACAATAACAACACAACCCAATACGCATATGCATTATTGGCCAGCAGAACAATGTGCAGTGTTACAAAAATAAAGATAACGTAAATAAGTTTGTGTAGCCGAAACCACCACACCCCCATTACTTGCTTAATAGTTTCGTGAGAAGTGCATGCTAAAACAGTCATGAAAATTATCCCCGATAAACCAAAGAAAAGTGTCCAGTTGGGATTAAACAAATGCTCAGGCATCGAATGATTAATCCAGTAGAAGTATGAATGGACTGCCCCGAAATAAAATGCCAGTAGACCCAATGATTTTCTTGTATATGAAAGAAAGCCTAAGTAAGGTACTTTCATGAGAAGTGGCACGATCAAGATGAACGCAAGTAGCCAATATGAAATAAGGCCGTAATTATGCAGAATTATTTGCTGGGAATTTTGCAAAAAATATCCAACCAAAACAAACGGAGCAAATAATATACATAACCACTCTAGTATTTCTAGCCACCTCATATTAATTTACAATAATTGTTCCGAGCTTGCTCGCGTCAATGTGATCGTGATACGCCCACGCTCCGTTTTTTTCGAAGGTGTAGTCATACGACTCTCCATTTTCCGCAATACCAAATTGATCGAACGTAGAAAGAATAGTGTGTTGTGGATGATCGTCAGATGCAACCCACATACCAACACTGCTTTCGTTAATGAAACGAACTGTCTCTCCAGATCGAATAGTCACAGTCTCTGGCACAAACCCATTATCTGTATATACAACTTCTTGTGCTATATCGATATTATTTGTAGTAGAAAAATTTTGAGATAAGGCACCTAATGACTCTGCTGAAACATATTCTCCTGTCCGAATTAATCTAGCTGCTGGTTGCGTCTCTGTTGCAGGGGCAATTTCTGAACCAATAGCATTAAATCCTTGATCCCCATTATCAAAATATAGCAATGCTATTCCGTTCTCTACATCACCCTCTATATAAGAAACATCGATATGTATGTCTTCATGTGTACCTGCCTCAAGATATTCACTCACTTCGATCATTTGACCCACTTGTCCATCCACAAACTCTCGTATAGCTACGTATCCTGGTTTCTGCAATGTTACTTCAGATATAGTCACGTATGTTAATTCTTCGTCCGTCTCGATCTGTATGTCTTGAGAGATACTATTTAGTTCTTTTTCTCCTAGAATGTCTGTACCGAAATACAAGAAGCCTCCAACCACTAGTGCTATTGCAATTATTATTGTTGCTATTTTCATATATTATTTTTACTTTATCTCAAAGTTAAACTTCATTCCTGACTCTGCATGTTCATTGATGTGACAATGTGCCAACCAAGACCCTACGTTTGTTGCTTGCATCACTATCTCTACTTTCTCTCCGGTCCTGAGAAGCACCGTATCTTCCCACTGTAGTGACTCAACAGGCACTCCATTGCGTGATATCACTGCTAATTTCTGTCCGTGAAAGTGAATTGGGTGCTGCATAGGATGCATAGACCGTGGGTCGTTATGCACCTCAATCTTAGTTAACGAGTCCTTTTCAAACGACCAACTAATATCTCTATTTTCTTTACCTGTGTCTTCGTCTCGCAGTATCCATGTCACAGAGTCTGCGTCAGAAACAGCATTCATTGCCGCCATCTCATCTTCCCATTCAATGCCTTCGTCTCCATGTGGTGTTTTTGTTCCATGTTCGCCATCCACCATGCTGTCGTCCATCATCATTCCTGCCATTGATGGCATATCTATATCTATGGTCAATCGCTTGTCTGCTTTCCGAACGAGTAGTTCTTGCAATACGTCATCAATCGCACTTACACTTTCTGTATTTGTTCGTAGAATAGAAAAGTCTTTTGACTCTATTGATTCTCCTGAAACAGTAATTGTTCCTAAATCTCTGTCTCTACTGGTAATTTTGTATACTCCTGGGTTTGTAAGTTGTGCCTCGAAGATGTATCGCTCCGAAGGAGAAATAATAATACTCTCCACTAGCCTCTCTTGCTCAATACGTCCAATATCAGAACCAACTAATTTTATTTGTGTATCAGCAATCTTCACATCAAAAGTACGAGTGTTTGCTGTATTAGTCATATAGAAACGTACTGTCTCTCCTGTGGTCACGTCTAGATTATAGTTTTCTTTATTATTCACCAGCATTACTGTTCCAAAACGACCCATCAATGTTTTAACTGCCTTTGTGATAAAAAACGGTTCCTCAGGGGTGTAGTCATCCAATACCAATAATTCTTCTCGGTCTACATCATTCCAGTACCCATCTTCGGTCACCCAAAAATTACCCTGTAATCCTGCGTCTGTTGTGTAGTCAGTACGAATGTGTGGGTGATACCAAAACAGTCCTGTGTCAGGAAAATCCCACTGATAGGTAAATGTCTCACCTGGCTTCATCGGTTCTTGTTTACCACCCATTTCAATAGGTACTCCATCATATGTATCTTCGCCTCGTAGTCCATGAGCATGGACAGTCGTGTTTATATCTAAATTATTTGCAAAGTTAACCGTGACCCGTGCACCTTTCTCTGTCCGAATCGTTGGGCCTGGAATCATCCCGTTGTATGCCAAACGCCGTACTTCTTTTCCATCGATTGTTTGTTTTACATATCCAGCTGCTAGTTCAAATATATCACCATCTTTAAGGTCAACAACTTGGGTTTCTTTCACCTCAGGCAAACCATTTGTATCAGTATTAAAAATCTCACCTTGTTGGTCCATCGTACCTACAGAACCTTGTGGAGAGATTGGTTGGCCGTCAGGGCCAAACAAAACCTCTCCGTCTTCACCGTACACACAGTCTCCCATCCAAGCACCACCCATTTGATGACATGGGAAACCTGCCATCTCTCCAGTTAGTCGAGCATTTTCAGTATCAGCCTTCATCTGTGCAACCATGTTTGACCATGCGAAACCAACCAAGGCAATCAACCCCACAACTATTATTATTCCTGCCATTATTTTTGTTTTCATACTTTTGTTTTTAACTAACATTACGATACTGATAATTGTTATCACTGCTCCTATTCCTTGCACCCACCATGAGTTCATCATTACTGATCCACCAAACCCTGCTGTACCCAGTAGTATGAGCGGTAGGTGTATGGCATGCATGACCAAGAGACAAAACCCAATCACCACACCAACTAGTCCCATTTTTTCTTCTAATTCTTTTTTCATATTTATAGGTTTGTTGGATTACCGTCCTTATCAAACTCACATTCACCCATATAGAATCCACCCATTGAGTGACAGGGAACCCCTTCTGCATACTGAAATGTCTCTGGTACTTGTGACTTGCTTTTTCCTAGAACAAACCATGCTCCAAAAGCCAAGGCTGTTACTAGAATGATTCCTGCAATTATCTTTGTATTCATATATCTAAATTAAAATTAGTAACAACATAACTCCTGCCATCAAAGCCATAAGTAAATCCTCAGTTAAAGTAACCCATGTCATTGGGACTTTGAAGACCACTCCTAAACAAGCACACATTATTTTCTCTTTCTTCTTAAGTTTTAAATACACTCCTGCAGCGGAGATACTCATCACAAGTAATGTAGCTATGTTTGTAAACAATGAGAATATCCCTAGTAGATACAGTACTCCTAATACTAATTCTATAAATGAATATACATACCCATATTTTGGGTATTTCATCGCAATTACGTCATACATGCGATATGCATCTGCAAATCCTTTGAGGTTAAATACCTTAAAGAAACCAAACACCACAAAAAATAATCCCATAAATACTTCCATCCACCTCATGAACCCCCCTGAGAATGCATTCACCCACAAAAGTGACAAGATGATAATTCCTGTAAATATTGCAATGAGAGGTAAAAAATCTTTAATTGTGTACTTTTCTTTAATCATATTATTGTAATAAGGCTTGTAATCCGTCTTCGAGAATATCAATTTCAATATCAAGGGCGTGTCTAATAGTTTCTTGTGCAATCTCTGAACGTCTCCCCGACAAACAAACCAACACCACTTGTTTATCAAAACTTTTTATTTGTTCTGGGTTTGATCCCAAAGAAGCAAGTGGAATATTTACAGACGAAAGAGGGTTATTTGCTTTATGCTCATCTTCGTTCCTCACATCTACAATAGCAACCTCACCTTTCATTTGTTTTTGTAATAGTTCTTTGAGTTGCATACTATCGTTTTAATTTATACACCTTGAGAATCTCTGACACAGCCTTATCTTCTTGGCCGTTCTTAACCTGGTTAATTACACAAGACTGTAAGTGACTCTCCAGCATTACGTCTTCAAGAGATTTAAGGGCACTGCGAACAGCACTCGTTTGAGTAATGATGTCTATGCAGTAGGCATCTTCTTCTATCATCTTTTGTAGGCCTCGAACTTGTCCTTCAATTTTTTTAAGTCTTGTAAGACATGGTTGTTTACTTTCTTTCATGCAGATAGTATATACCCCCTAGGGGTATAATGCAATGATTTAGAATAATTTGCCTTGCAAAAACAACTTCTTGTTCGATAACAATATCTCTTCTTGTATCTCAGAAAGTAGCTCTCGTTTCTCTGTAATGCCACCATCTTTCAGTATGTATTTCATATAGTTTCGTATATCTGCATCTTTTACATCTACTTTTTCTTGGCTTGATCCAAACACACCTGTCTTAAATTTGTTGTATCTATTCAACTCCTCTTTGATTTGCTCTACTACTCCCAGTTCGTCTAGTTTTACAAAATCCATGAGCTTGATCAGTTCCTCGATCATCTTTGTTTCATTAAGTGGCTTGTTTTTACAATGTGAGTCTTTGCTTTTGGTGCATCTGTAGTACACGTGTCTGTTGACTGACCCGTCTTTCAGTTTCTTAAACTTCTCATCAGCCGTAATCCCTGACTGACATTCTCCACACTTGATGAGCCTTGTGAATGCAAACTCCTTTGATTCTGTTTTGGGTACATATCTCCCTTGCAGAGTCTCTTGTACTCGATCAAATAGTTCTTTGGTGATGAGTGGTTCGTGTAATCCCCGATACCAGTTGTCACTACCTCGTGGATATTCAAATGTTCCGTAGTAAAAAGTATTTCTGGTGACTGTATATATGTTTGAAAGTGTCAGATGCTTACCTGTTCTTGTTTTGTAATTCTTTACATCTTTGAGCCAGATACATGTTTGCCTACCACTCCATGATTCATTACCAATCTTTTCAAATACTTCTTTGATTGTTTTTGCACGTTTGGGATCAATCAATATATTCCCTGGCATATTCTTGTCGGGATCATTGAGATATCCTGTTGGTGCTACACAAGGGTAGAAGCCTAGTTCGCATCGTGCTCTCATTCCTCTCTTTACGTTTTGGCTCTTTTGGTCGTTCTCAAGTTTTGCTTGTGAACCAAGGATCATGAGTAGAAACTTCTCGTTTGGGTTGTCTTTAAATGATTGTGAATAGGTACGTATCTCAATCAGTTTCTTTTGATCAAAAAGATCCACAACTCTTCCGAGGTCTCCCGCATTACGAGCAATACGATCAGGTGCCCAGGTCATGATACCTGTGAACTTACCACTTTGTATTTCTCTGATTATTTCTTCAAAGACTGGACGTTGTCCTGCTGCTTTTGCTGAGTGTGATTCTTTTTTAATTTCTATAATATCTAAACCATCACGAGTAGCTATATCGGTCATCTCTTTTATTTGAGATTCTATAGACAGAGCTTGTTTTTCATCTTGTTCTGTACTTTTTCTGGCGTACAAACAATATTTAACTTTTTCTTGTATTTGATTATTCATCCGAGTCACTTTAGCGTGACTACATTAATGACACAGACACCCCACTAGGGCTAGTTGGTAACTAGTCGATAAACGAGTACCAGTAATAATAGTAGTGAGGTATAATGTTTCTACCCGCTAAAGTACAGTAGCCTCCTCATCGGAGTCACTTTAGCGGGTCATATCCAATTTATTGGGTATGGGTGTCTTCGGACATCGCGAAGGTGAGGAGACTACTGTCTGTAAGGCTCACCCATCTTTATACAATTAAAACCCGCTAAACATGTTTAATTCATTTAAGTTAGCACCCTCAAAAAAGGAGGTTGCTTCTGAGGAAGCTCAGAAATATATACAAACTGTATCAGATAATAAGTCTGTGCCAGAAATACAAACCAACCTGATGCTCAAGAAAGGAGAAAAAGCAATTCTTGAATACAATAGGAGTTACCTACAAGAAACAAGGGTTGTCAGGAAAACATCTGGTGGAGGCGCTGGCTTCCGAGTCGCAAAAGGTGTCACCATTGGGAAATATAGTGGTACATCACAAAGTCATCAAGAACTTAAAGTCTTGGATCAAGGCACTCTTACTATCACTAACCAAAGAATAATATTTACAGGACCTGAACAAACAAGAGATGTTCCCCTATCAAAAATTACACGCTTCAACATGAACGGGAAAGACTTTGAAGTAAATGCCTCAAACAGAAAAAAGAGCATGGTCTTCTCTATCCCAGGCAACCTCATGATTCACAACTTTATTCTTGAAATTCTTGCTCGTGGTCAGGATCCTTTTGATCTAGCAGATTCTTATTAGTATGACTCCAAGGATTATCCTCTATAGGGTTTTTCTTTGATCCTCCAAACATTGCCCTCATAAATCTCTCTGACTCTTCTTTTTCCTCCTGAGGGATACTGTATTCATCTTCCCTCTCAATAGGTCTTTCATAGAAACTCTTTTTCTTATATTTGGGATGATTTTTCTCCAGTGCGAGTTTGATAGAAGGAAAATGATTATTATTTACATTTTGCAAAAGCTTGCTCTCAGCTAAATCACCAATATATGAATTTGATAACTCTTGCGCTAACTCAACTTTTCTTTTAAACCGAACTGATCCCTGCATGTGTCGATAGACGGTGGCTCGAGATATGTTCGCCTTTTTAGCGGCCATAGTAATATTAGCCCCATTCTCAAGAGCTTCTAAAAATATTTCTTTTTGCCTCTTCTTAATCATGATCAACTAATTTGTAA
>CALLVB010000043.1 GCA_938010795.1 Minisyncoccota bacterium | reverse complement strand
TCCGGTTAGAACTGTCTTGGCAGGTAAGAGTAAACGTAGTATCAGTTTGAAGATTAAAAATTGTGTCAGATCCTGGGGATGGTTCACCTGCAACTTTTCCTGGAGGTGATGCCCAGCCTGTGGCAGGTGCACCTGATGCAGTACATGAAACAGCTCCATTGGTTGTCCAATTAAGAGTGACGTTTCCATCATAGGCAACTTTGTTAGCAGGAGTTAAACCACTGTCAGCCGTAAAATCAAAAAAGAATGGTTCGACGGTAACTTGATAATCAACGGTTCCACAACTACTGTCGTTCTCACAATTAAATGAAACCCATCCGACCACATCGTCTCCCCATGCGTACCCCGCAACTTCTGAATCAACCTCAACATCTAATCCGTATGCAATTGGACTTGCGTCAAATAACTCAATGTCACCGTCCCAACCATCAGACTCGAGACTTCCTGTTAGTACATTTGCTGTACCTGAGATAACTCCAGTTGTTGGATTAAACGTAGTGCCAGAAAAATCAATCCATCCGACATTAGATGACCATGCATGACCAGAGATTGTGCTGTTATTCAGAGCAATAGTTACCCCATAATCAACAGTTCCACATGAGTTTGTATTAGTACAATTAAAAGAGATCCATCCAATATTAGATGACCATGCCCATCCTTTAAATCTGTCAGATTCTCCAGCATATATAGTTGCAGGTAACACTAAAAAAATAAAAAGAAGTGCAATGATCCGATACAAATACTGGAGGTAATGCGTCATCTAAGGATTATAACCACTTTTGCTATGAATCACCAGAAGGAGATCTGTAAAAACCCGTATTATGAAACCAAGATTAACTGACGAATGTACGCGTTAAGTTACTAATACCTTATCCACAGACGCTTTTGACTCTCTTTCTGTTTCACCTAGAATAGGATATGAAAGAAACTAGATAGTTACTATCGAGTTTTTTCATGTTCAGACAAATATATATGACTGAAAACTCAGATATTCCCTCGGCACCCACCCCGCTATTCGGGCAGTTGATGGACAATAAAGCACGAATGTACGCCACACTAGCTGTTGTGAGCGTCTTTTTCTTGTCCTTTTTATCAGTCCTTGCTGCAGAACATGAAGAAGAAACATCTCAACTGAACGGAATTTCACATGATAATGTTCAAACTATTAAACTACTAGAGCCAACTACGTTTAAAAATATTATGGCTCATGGAGGTGCAGATTATGCAATGGTTGAAAACGCACTTCTCGGAAACAGGTCAGTGCTTGATAACTACGACACTGCCTTCATCGACAACACAGGCCATACAACTAATGTATATATCGTTCGCCAAGGAGATACGATCTCAGAAATTGCAGAATCATTTGGTGTAACTCAAAATACTATCAGGTGGGCAAATGATCTTGGTGCAAAGAAAAGCCTCAAAGTTGGACAAAAACTTACTATTCTTCCTGTATCTGGTGTCATTCACACTATTAAAAAAGGAGATGCGCTCTCAAAAATTGCAAAAGAATATGATGGTGATGTAGATGAAATCCTCGCGTACAACAAAATCGACGAAGATAAGCTCGTTGCAGGTACAGAAATTACTATTCCTGGTGGAGTTATTAAAGCAGTAGCACAACCAAAAACTGTTATTGCTTCAGGATCAAAAACAACTGGTCCTGTAACTGTGTCTGGAGGAAAACTGCGAACGGTACGAAGTCCATCTGGCCTACTCGAAGTAACAACTGGAATCACCTATACATGGAAAAACGGAGTTAAAACTTCAAGACTACGTGGAACAGGAGGACCAACATATAGTAACTACTACTTACGACCTATCAACGGATGGGGTAAATCAAGAGGTCTCCATGGATTTAACTCTGTTGACTTTGCAGCACCTTCAGGAACTCCTATTTTAGCTTCAGCATCAGGTAAAGTTATTATCTCAAGAGGTTCTGGTTGGAACGGTGGATACGGTAAGTACGTAGCAATCGAACACTCAAACGGAACTCAGACACTGTATGCTCACCAATCACGAGTGATTGTTTCAAAAGGACAGAACGTTGTTCAAGGACAAGTAATTGGATACGTAGGAACGACAGGTAACTCAAGTGGTAATCATCTTCACTTTGAGGTTCGGGGTGCAAAAAACCCATTTTAATATTGTATTCCGCTTGCTTCCTCGAAATCCATCTCATTCTGAAACAAAACTCCTCCGTCACTCATTTCTATAAAAATTAGAGTTCGAGTCCTGGTCCGGTAGCAAATATATTAAACAGATATACTTGATTTGAGTCAAGTATTTTGTTATATTCAAGTTAGTTTAGAGTTAATTGTCACGGAAGGCTATAAAATGGCAAAATATAAAAAAATCAGTGAAAAAGATTGGCAAAAAATCGGGAGAGTAATTCTTGAAAATAAAGAGCCTGTACCCAATCAGGTTAGAGAATCTCTCTCATGGTTACTTAAACTTTACGGTCGTGGAGCAATCGCCCCATGCGAGATGTTGCCAAATTTCTCTGTTATTGCACAGGTTAATTCGTATTTGAGAAAAAGATTTCCAAAACAACGCTTGCGTATTATACAATCAGGATATAAACGCCCTGGGATGCATGAAAAGTGGCATCGCAGCGTTTATCCAACCGGTTATTTGGTTCAATTAGCTACATTAGCTTAAATAAAGCCTCAGGCTTTGATCAAGCCTCTTGGGGCTTTTTCTATTCATAAAAAGTTCTAACATCGTCCCACATCTCTAGCCCGTATATTTCAAAATAGTCCGTAAGGGCTATTTTGTTTTGACATAATTACATATTAATGTTTTAATCATTTTGTTGCTCTCACACAGAGACTGACTGTTGTTTAGACAATCTAAACGTTTACAAAGGAATTGAATAATGAAAAGATTCAATCAAGATGACTGGGATAATCAAGCCACTCCTGCTCAGATAAAAGAAATAGGCTTTAAGGCAGACCAGGGTCAACTCTCTAAGAGACAAGCTCAAGGATTGATCTGGGGTGTGAATCCATGGATGACTAGAGACTCTTTCTCTGGAAATTTTTTGATGTTAAGTGCGGATTTTGAACCATCGCATCGAGACGATGTTGTAGATCTCTTATTCAGAAAGAAGATAAAAGTCCGTTCCGCCGCAAAGGAGATAATGGCTCACGGAAAATACAGCTCACGATTTGAGCCTTCACAGAGGATGTATTTTCGAGAAATTACACCACGACAATTAGGCTTTTCAAAAGGACACCTGAGTTATGAGTCAATTATGAATCGCTGGCTTACCCTCGGCTTCCTCAATGTTCCGCCATACATGGCACCAGCGTTGATTACTGAGATGAATAAAAAGACTCCACGTTTAATTGCGAGGATATTTATTCATGTGGGCATGTTACCTATTTGTCGCAAAGGTGGATTTGACCATATATTTTACTGGACTCTTAGTCCTAACGATCGAGAGACTCGATTAGAAGCGACCACATGTATTCAGAATGTGATCGGTAGTCCAGTTGCTTTTGATCTAGATGATGTATTCATTGTTCGTATTCCCGAGATGAGTACTTAATCACATATAAACTAAAGATTCTCATTTTGGTGAGGGTCTTTTTTATTCATAAAAAGTTCTAACGTCGTCCCATATCTCTAGCACGTATATTCCAAGATAGTCCATAAGGGTTATCTTATTTTGATATAATTTTAAAAATGAATTTACCTTTTACCAAAGAGGACAGTGCACATGGAGCACTACTAGTAATTAGTATTGTAGTTATTATCATTGGTGCTTACCGGGAAATTATTGGTGACATACCTCCTTTCATTCACAAGATACATTCAGTACTTGAGCCCTTTTCTATCCCAACAACAAATGACCCAAGGTTTTTTGGGTGGTTATTGCTACTAATGACAACTACTTTTATGGGAATGTCTTTACGGGTCTTTATTAAACACAACGAGGGGAAAAACATTCCTTTGAAAAAAAGAGACGGGATTTTCTTACTAGTCTTTTTATGTATTGTGTCTTGGCTGTGGTATTTACTGTTTGTAGAAATTGAATATTCACTCACTATCATGGGATATGTTTATTTCTTTGCAATTATGTTTTACCTTTCAAAACACATTAGAAGAGATGCTGAAATAAAAAACGAGAGACGTTCGAAACAAAACTACAATAAGCTTAAAAATAAAAAACATTTTTATAATCCTTTCGGAAACTAATCTCAACAGACCCTACTGTCTTCTCAAACAGCCCCCGTTCGCTTATTTTATGGGTTTGGGGTAGAATTCCAACATTATGATTTCACTCTTTAATACAATAATTTATAACCCGATCTACAATGCACTTATCTTTTTGATGGGTACGTTTTCATGGGTTGACCTTGGAGTTGCGGTGGTACTTATTACGATCTTAGTTAAGGCAGCAATGTTCCCGCTAGCAAAAGGAGCGGTAAAAACACAAGAAGCCATGAAGGTTGCCAAACCAGAACTAGACGCAATCCAAGCAGAGTTTAAAAAAATCAAAGATCCTACGACCGAACAACGTCAAGAAATGGGCAAGAAAACTCTCGAGATTTATAGAGAATATGGAATTAAACCCTTTTCATCATTTGGAACACTCATTATTCAGATTCCTATTTTCTTGGCGCTCTACTGGATCTTTTTAAACGGGGGACTACCTGAAGTTAAAACTGATATTCTCTACCCATTTGTAACTGCTCCTGAAACGGTGCGGATGACGTTCCTTAACTTCTTTGATATTAGTGGTAAAAGTATCATTCTGGCACTACTAGCTGGAATCACTCAATATATTTATCTGCACTTCTCAATGGGGAAAGTAGATGTATCTAAAAATGGAAACCGGTTTGGCGCACTAGGAGCTGACTTTGGAAAAACCCTACAAGTACAAATGAAATACGGACTACCTATCTTGATTGTATTTGTAGCCTATATTTCTTCAGTAATTGGTCTGTACTTTATTGCAACCAACTTATATATTCTCCTCCAAGACTCAATCATTAAGAGAAAACCTAAAGCAACTCAAGAAGTATAAAAAATAAATAAACCCGAAGGCAAAGCCTTCGGGTTTTTCTATATCCAATTTGTAAAATGGTGTGTTCTAAAAATTTAGTACAGTATAAAAATTATGGGAAAGAAATGTATATACAACACAATGATGTGTGGAGGGTTTGTTCTGTTACTACTCTCACCGGTCATGACACATGCACAAATTATTATTAATGAAATTCAATATAATCCAGAAGGGGTTGATGGTGGATACGAATGGGTTGAACTATATAATCAGTCTGAACAATCAGTCTCTGTCGAAGGATACATCTTTAGAGAATCTGACAAAAACCATCGCTTGTCTCAAACCAATGAGTCTTTTGGGTGGGCATTACCAACGGACGGATATGCGATTATCGCTGATAATCCCACAAAATTTTTAGAAAAACATCCTGGGTTTCCAGGACTACTTTTTGACTCTAGTTTTACACTAGTTAATACCGGCGAGCTTCTCGAGATTATCTCGAATGATGATGAACTCGTTGTTGGGTTTGAATACAATCCTGATTGGGGAGGGAATGGTGATGGATCAACCTTGGGAATAGTTGAAAATATTTGGCGTGCGAGCAATCCAACCCCAGGATACGCAAACACATTATTTATTACAAACAATGAGAATGAAGAGTCTCACGAAGACACAACAAAAGAAGACTCCCATATAACTGAAGGTTCTATTCCGGACATACCAGCAGCGTATATTAAACTCGCAGACCCTGAATATAAAGAAAAAACTATCAAGGCTGACGCGGGATTAGACAGAACTATGCTTGTAGGAGTACCGTTTATTTTTTCTGGAACAGGATATGGGTTTGCTGGAGGAATACTCGATGAGCCGACCTATCTATGGAACTTTGGTGACGGGACCAGTAAAAAAGGGAACCAGGTCATTCATCATTACACCGGACCGGGTACCTATACGGGAACTCTTAAGATAACTTCAGGTAAGTACAGCCATACTGACCACTTTCTCGTGACCGTAGTTCCTCCAGAAATCTCTCTCACCGCATCATTCGAGGATCAAACAGTTCTTATCAAAAATAAAAGTCCGCACACTATTGAGTTTTCTGGGTTTAGTCTTCATACAAACAATCAACTATTTCTGTTTCCAGAAGAGAGTTTTATCGCTGGGGAATCCAAAATAGTTTTAAACGCAAAAGCCTTAGGGTTACAACTCTCTGACGCTCACCGAATACACTTGCGAGCACCAAACGATTACCTAGTTGCCTCGTATCATGGAGCAGTGGAGCAAATCAAAAAGCAAATCGCTCTACGGACCGCACCACAAGAAGCTGACTCAGTGCTACCTGAAGAGCCAGCACCTGAGAGCACAACCGAAAAACAAATTGTGTATATTGGCATCCCAAAATCAATCGAACAAGCCACTACTACAGCTAAGTTAAAATACCCTGAACTCAATACCAGCCAAGCTGCTTCTCTTGGCACAATCCAACGCAAAAGGTTTTCTACTTTTGAGATTGGATTATTTGTCATACTAGTAGTTGCGACTGGGTCATTTGGGTTATGGGAGCTTAGAAAATATCACAAAGAACATGCCCCTTTGGCAGAAATTGAAAAATTATAATCTACCGGAGAGAATAGCGGATCTCTCTATTTATTATCTGAATGATATACTTTCCTTATGAGTAGTATGAGACTAGGACACAATGCGCTCTTCTTATTCTTAGGAGATGCAGCAATATTTTTTGCCTCCCTTTGGGTAGCATTGACCGTTAGGCATTTTGCAATCCCACAATCAACCTTTTATACCGAACACCTCTACCCATTTACGGTGTTGTTTGCACTTTGGGTACTTATCTTTTTTATAGCTGGGTTATATGATGAAGAGTTTCTGACTATTAAACGCTCAATAGCTGATACACTTCTTGTCACACAAAGTATCGGAACCGGGTGCGCTGTGGGATTATTTTATTTAATCCCATTTTTAGGCCTCACTCCTAAAACCAATCTGGCCCTCTTTCTAATATTTTTCTCGTTTGCTGTATGGTGGTGGCGTCGATACTTTTTTCACAAACTACGTCCTATATCGAAAGATGTTGTGTTAGTAGGAGACTTATCTGAGTTAGAAACAATATTTTCAACAAAAAACTTTTATGGATTCTCTGTTATTCAAACCCTTGCGTGGGACAAACTTAACACCATATCTCAATACCCACCCTCGACACTTATTCTCGTTGACTACAAAGACAAACTCTTTCAATCACATGCACAACAAATACACAGTCTCGTATTTAATAATTACCAGATAGTCGATTCAAACAAAATAACTGAGCAACTCTTTGGACGAGTAAACATTGAACAGATTTCGCACGAGTGGTTTATCAAACGCGTATCTCAACCAAATCGTTTTTTTGTTTTTACTAAGCGGCTTCTCGATATATGTGCAGCAATTATTTTACTCACTACACTATTAGTGCTTATACCGTTTATTCTTATCTGGATGGTTATTGAAGAACGTTCTATTGACCTCTTTTTTATTCACACACGGGCAGGGCAATTTGGAAAACCATTTACTATGTACAAACTCAGAAGTATGAGCGTTAAAGACGGTACTTCATGGGATGGAGACAACCATACACAGATCACCAAGCTAGGAAAAATAATTCGGGCACTCCGTATTGATGAATTACCTCAAGCACTTAACTTACTGAAAGGGGATATTTCTTTGGTTGGACCACGTGCCATCTTAGAATCAGAACAACAAGAGATGGAAGAACAATTAGAGCTGTATAAATTACGTCTCTTTGCAAAACCAGGCATCACTGGTTGGGCACAGATCAAACAAAAACATGCACCACTTAATAGTGAAGAAGCAAAAGAACGACTAGGGTATGATCTCTATTATCTTGAACATCAATCTATCCTATTTGATGTACTTATTATTTTGCGAACTATCAAAACCATTCTTTTAAAGGCAGGAGTACGATAATTTGTCAAATGACAAAAAATGGTTTATGATGTTTTTGCCCTTACAGATCAGTTTGTTCGGGTATCGCAAACCGTTTGATTTGAGAAGTCTGATCCTTACCTATACTCAACAACGGACACCGGAAGCGCCGCGGCGGAGATCTTCCGCGATATTACGGCGCGCATAGAGCCCCTTCGTCAAACCTTACGGTTATATACGAATTGGGCAGTCCGCCCGATATGGCGGAACATCGTATGTCTCACAATGAGGCATTCCTAAAACCGACCGGTATGTACCCGGTCCCTAGCCGGCTCATCTTCAACAAATATCATTGGAAGAAGATGGGCCTTTCTTTTTGTTACAATGTTTGTATGTTTGAACAACTATTAGTTGCTATGGTTCAGGGGCTTACTGAATTTTTACCAATCTCTTCATCAGGGCACATCGCCATCACCGAACGGATATTTGGCATTGAATATTCTCTGTTTATGTTAATTTGGCTACATGCCTCATCTCTTCTAGCGGTGATTGTTTACTATGTTAAAGACTTACTAATAATCGCTCGTGATGTTTTATTACTACTCCTTAAGCAAGAAAATGAGCAAGGAGCTCTTGGTGTACAACTCATCGGAGCAACAGTCATTACTGGAGTACTTGGTCTTCTTCTTAAACCTGTTGTTGAGGACACGCTTTCATTTACCATTATTGGAATTATGTTAATCGTAACAGCAGCCCTTATTTACCTCGCTGAATCATTGCGTACTCATACCAAGGGAGGTTCTTTTACGTGGCTTCACACAGCTGGAGTTGGAATTGCACAAGGACTTGCTGTATTTCCTGGACTCTCTCGATCGGGAACAACAATCACATACTTAATTGGGGCTGGTCTTAATCGAACAGAAGCGGTACGAATTTCTTTTTTATTATCTATCCCAACAATTGGAGCCACATTAGCTCTTGGGCTGCTAGACTCAGAAAATCTTAGTCTCATCACCACCCCCACGTACATACTCATTTTTATTGTTGGATTTTTAACTTCACTCATTTCTATTAAATTGATGAACATTTGGGTTGAAAAATACTGGAAACTCTTTATCCCTTATTGTGTAGTTATTGGAATCTTAGTTGTTGTATTTTTATAGATAAATTGACATTTTATATAATTTCTATATAATATATTTACGTTTCACATTTACACAACCCTGAGGAGGACCTACATATGATGAAAACGCTGAACCTTTTGTTGAATATAGTTGTCGCGGGATTACTGCTCTTGGGCGGACTCTTGTTGATCACGATGTTGGGATTTCAATCTCACTCTGTGACAATTGGGTACATCTTTCTAGGTGGCCTTGCCGCACTTATGACTGGATTGACCGCTTTGGTGATTGCGTTCAAGAATACCCTGAACACATACGCCATCAACACAGTCTTTGTGATTGGATTGGCCTTATCCGGACTTTCTCTCATCGCATTTCTTATGCTCCACCTAATGGCGTATGAGGCAATCAAGGTGACAGAAAGCGAAGTTAACCGCGCATGTCTAGCTTACGCTTTGATTGGTATACCATTTATTCTGATCAGCTCCATATTAGAGCGAAAGCGGTTATCTGGTAACGCATCCCGTCAAAGCCATCGTCTGCGTCGTCGCATCAAATCTGTTGCGAGTTAAAACGAACCTGGATTTTACATTCAACGTAATAGCCAACCTTCGGGGAGGCTATTATTTTGTCTAAAATTTACATGCTAAAATTTAAACATGAATAAAACCCCGTTGGTCTCAGTAGTAATGCCTAATTTCAATGGGATGCCTCATGTAACAACATCTGTACAAAGCATCATCAACCAAACCTATCCCCACTGGGAATTAATTATTTGTGATGATGGATCAACTGATACTAGCTATGAAGCGCTCACAGACTTTGCAAAACAAAACCCTCAAGTCCACGTTTACAAAAATGAAAAAAACCTCGGAAACCCTCAAACAAGAAACAGGCTCTTTTCTTTAGTATCCTCAGATGCAAAATATATTGCGGTATTAGATTCGGACGATCTTGCTGAACCAACAAGACTAGAAACTCAAGTAAGATTTTTAGAAAATAATTCTGACATTTCTCTAGTGGGTACCGCCGTCACAATCATTAATGAGAACGGTGAAGCACAAGGTCTGCGAACATATCCAGAAACACACAGAGAAATTTTGAAAAAGATTATGGTCTTTGACCCCTTTGCTCAACCAAGTGTACTAATGAGGAAGTCGTCACTCATGTTGGTTGGACTATACGACGAAGAACTTGCTAGATGCCAAGACTACGACCTTTTCATACGCTTTGTCAAAGCCGGGTTCACCACAGCAAACCTCAAGGAACCCCTCACTAAATTTCGCATCCATTCAAATCAAGGTAAATATCAAAATATTAGGAAAGCGTTCATGCACAGCTTTAAAGTCCGGTCTCGATATCTTTTCTCAAAACAATTTTTTACACTACCGGGATTCTTTATGTGGGGGATTTATCTTGGTGGAACAATCTCAAGCTTTATCCTACCCGCACAAGTATATGCATTTCTCTTTAATACACTCTTTGTTAAACGTCACTATGAATAATTCCAAGAAAAAAATTGCACTCTTTATTCCTTCTATGTATCCCTCTGGTGGAGCAGAGCGTGTTACGCATAGACTAGCGAGTGATCTCTCAGATACTTATGATGTAACGGTAATTACCCTTGCTGAAAATAGTTTTAAAGACACAACGTACCAACAAGCCACCCTCGGTTTCTCACACTCAAAACTTTCAAAAATTTGGAGTCTATTATGGGGGCCTTATGCTCTTTTAAAATATTGTAAGACAAATGAAATTGAACTTGTGGTCTCCCACATGGAACGTGCGAACTTCATTGCGTTACTTTCCAAGGTTCCTACAGTTGGAGTTGTCCATAACTACAAATACCTAACTACACCATTCAATAAATTTTTTATATCTCAACTATATCCACGCGCAAAAAAAATTATTGCTGTATCTCAGGGAGTGGAAACTAAACTACAAGAACTATTTTCTCTTACAAATACCAAAACTATTTATAACTATTTTGATCTTGAGACAATCGACAATAAACTTCAAGAACCTCTGTCAGAAAAAGATGCGGAGCTATTCCCAGATGGTATTCATACTGTTATAACTATTGGACGACTAGTCGAACAGAAAGGGCAAGATATACTCATTCGTTCTTTTGCCCACGCGAACCTTAAAAATACACAACTCATTATCATTGGTGAAGGGGGAAAAAGAGAAGAGCTCATATTATTATCTAAAACACTCGGCATCGAAAAAAAGGTACACCTCATTGGGACACGAGAAAATGTGTTTCCTTTACTTAAGGCATCTGATTGTTTTGTACTTTCAAGTAGATGGGAAGGCTTTGGATTAGTGTTAGTTGAAGCACTTGCCGCTGGACTACCGATTGTCTCTACCGATTGTCTCTCAGGTCCACGTGAAATTCTCCACGATAGGGATGATGTGTACGGAGCACTTGCTCCCGTTGATGATCATAAAAAGTTCGCTCAAGAAATCAAAAAAGTCATGTACCAACCAACAGATGCACCACACCAAACTTCACGTGTAAAAATTTTCTCAAAGAAAGAAGTGTTACCTGAATGGATCTCCTTACTTAAGTCCTAAGACGTTTTCTAAAATAACGTCTCGCTTGGCAGCCAGTCCTCTCTCTGTTTGACTTAAAAGGACCGCATGTAAATCTTTTGTTGTTATAAAATAATCTTGAATTTCTTCAACGACAGCAAGATATGATTCTGGGTGTTTATATCTCATAACAAGTTGTTGTTCGTACACTAAATCAAAATAAACTGTTGAATTATTTACGACATATACTCCTGAATCGGGTAGTGCTTTTCTATAAGCTGGACTAGAAGTAAACTCTGAATATGAACTGATCTGATCATTTGGATGCAACCTAAGAGAGATTCTATAACCATACTCTTGAGCAAAAGAAAAGATGACTTTAAAGAACTCTTCGTTAATATGTTTCATCTCCGGAGGGTTTGCAGCAATAATAATATTTTTCTCTGTTGGAATTCTTACTTGTGATTGTGTGTGTTTGTATAACGGATGTCCAATTACTTGTACATCAACACCTGTGGTCTTATGTTCTATAAATGTTTTATAAGCCTTTCCCCATACAAAATATCTATCAGCAAGCATATTACTCCATACTGATTCTGCATCAACTTTATATTCGTGATCTTCAGAAAGGTTAAAAAACTGAAAGGAATCAATTATAGATCCTTGTTTCTTCATATGTTGTGTGTAAAACACCCCGGGAATAACCCCTTCACCCACAGTAAGAAAATAATCTGGACTCTGAACAACACAGTTACGCAAAACCTCTGTGTGAAACCTCTGAGATTTTAAACAGTATACTAATTCCCAATATGTAAAAATCTTTTGAAACAGATTTAGTTCACATGTCTCCAGAATCCGTTTGAGATGCATACGAGCGTTTTGTAACTCATCTCTCGTTGGGAAACATGTCAAAATTTTCTTATGTTTTGTATTGATATATATAACTGAATCACCTTCTTGGTACTGATCATGTCTCGTCAAAAATCCCTTCCACATTTCTTTATAGCGGGCTTTATCATAATAGGCGAATGTAAGAGTCTTTGTGTATGGTAAAACGCCGAGATTAAGGACGTCTTTAAAAATGAATACGCTTGTTATATAAAAAAATATCTTTGCAATATTACGTAAAGTACAGTTGTTTGTCCCTGCTGCTACTTTCTCTAATGCTTGATACACCAAAGGGTAGTTTGTAGGAACTTGTTTCTCTAACCTGATGAGGCGTGCCCTAATAGTTGAAGCGTCCATTATAGTTTATATAAAAATCTCAAGACTCTCATCATGAAATTCTTACTATGTGTAAGAATTTTTTCTTTTACAAGCCGTACTCTTTCTAAGAATCCTGGACGATACATATGCCATTTCCAATTAATAGCATGGACGTTACCTTGAAATCCGTGTGTGCCGTACCCCTCTGGAAAGAAATCCACCAATGCTTCAACATCTCCTTTATCATATCTCAGAGGTGGGAGTGATATTTTTGTTTTTTGAACGAATGCAACTACGTTTTTCTTATGTTTAATAAACGAACCATTTCGCACATCAAACCCTGCCAAGATGAGATTATACATAAGCGTCCCAATATTCCATCCAATATTAATATGTCCTCCTCGTATTTCATCACTATCCTCAGGAACTACAATAAATAAATATCCATCATCAGAAAGAATCCTGTATAGCTCATCAAGGGTCTTTCCTGTATTGCGAACATGTTCTAACACATGAGAGCACCAAACAGCATCAAACGATCCATCCTCAAATATATTCATATCCTCAACTGATACATTCTCATGTAACGTACTATGCTCTCGAACGATTGGAGAAAAGTCATACGTATCAAAGTTATATCCGGTACCATGTGTTTCCTTATCTTGTGAAATAAAAAACTCTAAAGCTTCACCGAATCCGAAACCAATATCAATTACTGATGAGAATTCGTAGTTTTTTGTTTGTTCTAATAGTTCTTGTTGCCCTGGTACTGCGCTCATAGAGTTATGGTATCATCTTTGCAAATATGAAAACAGTACTCAGAAAAATAATTCTCTCAAATCCTATAACCACAAAGGCTTGGTATCAACTACAATCATTGAGTTTTTCTAACTCCTCAGACTATTGGAAAGATCGATACAAGCAGGGTAAAAATTCAGGATGTGGTTCCTATGGAGAGCTGGCGCAATTTAAGGCTGATATTCTCAATAATTTTGTTGCAGAAAATAACATCACTTCTGTTGTCGAGTTTGGTTCCGGAGATGGGAACCAATTAGCCTTATTTTCTTTTTCAAAATATTTAGGACTTGATATCTCTCCTGTGGTAATAGAACAAACTTCAGCTACTTACAAAAACGATCCTACTCGTGATTTCGCCATCTATGATCCAGCCACGTATCAAGCGGAGCCCACTCATGATTTATCCCTTTCTTTAGATGTGTTATATCACCTTGTTGAAGACGAGACATATACGACTTACTTAAAACATCTCTTCGGTAGTGCTCGACAATTTGTTGGGATTTATTCAAATAACACTGTATCCAAAAGCATAAATCCGCACGTAAAAACTCGAGTGTTTACCTCTGATATAGACAGGCTATTTCCAGAGTGGGAACTTATTGAGGTAATAGAAAACCCTATTAGCACAAAGACTAACAGGGTAGACTTCTTCTTTTATGGAAAAAAATCTTAAGCAGATTGAATTGGTTTTCTTAGCAAAAGTAGATACACCATTCCAATAACAAGTTCTAAGAATCCTCCAAACAAGAACGCAAAAACTGCTCCATTCAACCCATACAAAGAAAGTCCTGCGTACAATACTACCATTTGTATAATTGGTGTAATTACGAGTACTCGATTGAGTTCTTTTTTATTTTTATTAGCAATAAAGAATTGCCTGATCATATAAATCGGCATGCTTAATAAAATTAGCATGGCAAATATTGAAATAGACACCGACTCTGTATACAAAGGGAAAAAGAGAGCAAATATTAAGGGAGCAATAAGTGCATATACAAACCATCCTAGAACCATGATTCCTTCGAACAGAATCAGTTTTTTAACAAAACTCATAATATTAATCCTACCTGCACGCTCAGAAAGCTTAGGTAGGATCACCTGACTAATTATTCGTGCGATTCTAGAGCTTTCTTGTGGCAACATTAATGCGATTGCATAAATAGCAAGTGCTTCTGCCCCCAGAAAGTTCCACACGAGAATCTTGTCAACATTCGCAGCAATCAAACTAATGGCTCCCAACCATGTAATTTGAAAAGCGTACGAGTTAAGCTCTGGGTCTTCTGTAGTATCTTCACTTGTATGTTTCTTAAACCACAAATATCCGACCCATTGTGCAACAATCGTAGAAAATAAAAACGCAACAGTAAGAGGAAGTAGTGTTGGAGCAACAAGGGCTGTCCCAATCATCACGCACATGAAGAAAATTCTTCCAAGAGCTTGAGTTATCGAAGCCTGAGCAAACCGTTGTTGCCCTTGTAAATAGAAAAAGTATAAAAAGTAGGCTCCATACAAAGGCAGTGCGGCTGCGATAATCAAAAAAGCCCATGAGAGAAGTTCATTGCTCTGTAAAAAATAATAGCCAGAGATTCCTAGTGTTACTACCAAACCTACGAGTCCCCATCTAATTTTTGTAGCGACAATGTTTGTAATATCCAGGACGTTTCCGCGAGCAACTGACTGCACAACAGCAGGATTCATCCCCTGCAGAGTAAATACACTTAAGATGGTAATAGCTGAAACGATAAATCGATACTCTCCTAATGTCTCCTTAGATAAGATATTCGCCAACAACACCATCACCACAAGGGCTGTTATGGATGTTGCCGCTTGTCCAACAAAGACCCAAAATGAGTTTTTAAACATATACACCATATCTGTCTTGGTGTATTTTTCTGACCACCGCAACAGAGAGATTCCTTTTGATTTGAGTGTTTCCATAATTTATCCCATTGTATCAAGGTTATCTATTGATATCTAAGGTGATACAATCGTACCCATGAATAAACAGGTGATTACTATATGTAAATGGATCGGGATTGGAGCATTAGTCATTGCTCCGTTTGCACTGAGATATGTTGATACTTCATTATTTTTTCCTTTTATCACTGGGAAAAATTTTTTCTGGAGATTTTTTATAGAAATAGCATTCGTAGCTTGGGCAGCGTGTGCACTTTTATCTGCGCAATACCGCATAAACTGGAAACATCCATTTGCTCTTGCGCTTATCTCTTTTATGGGAATCATACTTCTTGCGAACACCTTTGGTAACTCTCCATATTTATCTTTTTGGTCTACCGCTGAGAGAATGGACGGGTATATTTCTCTTCTTCATTTAGCTGCATACTTTATAGTATTGGTAGGATTATTACGCACCAGAGTTAACCTCGAGCGGATGATGATTTTCTTGCTTGTGTTTGGACTATATATCGCGACTATTGGTTGGGCAGAGGAACTCAAACGAATTGACTCAACATTAGGAAACCCTATCTATCTCGCTTCGTTATCATTCTTTGGAGTTTTTATTTCAGGATACTTCTTGGTTGCGAAAGAAAAATTATTTTCTTTACCTCAGGTGCTTCGTGTAACAATTTTTGGAGCACTTGCTGTTGCATTCTTTTATACCATCTTCAGGACCGGTACTCGTGGAGCACTCTTAGGTGTGGTCGGGGGA
>CALLVB010000042.1 GCA_938010795.1 Minisyncoccota bacterium | reverse complement strand
ATATATAGGGGAGAATCCGAACTACCCCCGTATACCCCTAGCCCAACCTAAACTCGACCGCAACCCGCCTTAACTCCGTCAAAAGTCAGCCAAATCTCCCATACTCTTTCCTAACCTGTTGTTTCCCTTAGCCAGAGCACTGCCTTGTCTGAGCTGTGCGCTTGTGAGTTTAAATTAATTTTTAAATGTCTGAGTGTGGGGGTGTATGCGCATATCTTTAAGTAGTTCGCATTCAATAAAATATTAATATGATGATTATTAGTAAATTAAGATTTTCCGTAATAGTGCTCATTACAAACCTATTGCACTTGAAAATACTTTCTCTAATCGGTTTTTAAAAACTTAAATGGTCAAATGGAGGTAGAACAACACATATCTAGTGACACAATTGAGGTAATGGTAATGGCAGGGCGACCTAAATATGGATTCAAGAATGTCGATGGGAAACTTGTTAAAGTCAAAGAAGAGCAAGACGTAATAAATTTGATGATTGAGATGAAGGCCAATCATGCAACATATGCGGAAATTGCTTCTGATTTGAATAACAAAAAAATCGAGACACCTAGTAAAAAAGCTGAATGGTCTAAGCGTAGTGTTGAAAGCTTGCTAAGCAATTATAAAGTTGAAATTGCGGAGAAAGAGCAAGAAGAACTAAATGCTATGTTTAATATTGAAGATTCATCAAATGATAGTAATGAATTATCAGGCGAATCGAAAAGTACTTTACCTTTTGATGATGCAGAAAGATGCGGTTCAGTTTATGAGGAGAGTTGGGTAAAAGCACTTCCCGATGGCGGATATATTCTAGAGGATATTGTTCATAAGCATGATGTTGATACGGACGTACATGACCTTAAACATATGCCAAGCTACATAAGTGAGGAAAAAGCTGAAGAATTAATTGAGCAATATAAGAAAGAAAAATCAGAATTAGATGCAATGATTAAAAGATACAAAGAGCGAAAGAAAAGAGAGCCATATGTTTTTGATCGTGGGCATATTCCATTCCAACACTCTAATGGTATAAGTCAAACAGCAAAAGAAAGAGTACAGCCTACAAGAGATGTTATGGAAAGCTGGGTAGATATGATTAACCAACCTAAAAAAGCATTACCAGCCACAACAAAGCGAAAAGTTAGACAGATAGGCCGCATTCTATGTGACAAGCTAGTTGAACAAACACAATGGCATCTCCATCTAGCTCAAGAAGTTGAGAGACTACACAGTAAAATATATTCTTTGGAACAGGAGCTAGCTAAAAACCAAGGCTAATGCAATAAACAGTGAGTTAAAAGAAACACGTAAATTAAAATAATTCACACTGATTCAATAACTTGGAATTTCCGTGCTACCTGTATCTATAGTAGAGAAACAAATATATAGATGATCAAAAATATATTTACTTAAGTCTAACCAAAGATATCTATGGTCACCATAGATATAACCACATAAATACATACATCAATTAATAATAAATTGATTTGTGTGTCTCTATTATAAGACTGACCTTGGTCTACCTTAGGTCAAGCTTAAAGTTAACCTAATATAAACTATAGATAGTCCTTTCTTCTGGTCTTAAGACTTACGTCTTTCTTAGATTTCTCGAGGTTAATACCTCTTTGTGTCATTAAATTTCGATGAATTAATTATTGTCCTTACGTCTAAAAATGTAATAAAGACCTTAGACCACTAGCTTCTTTAAACTTTATCACTATGGAAAAATTAAAAACTTATGCGTAACCATAGATTTAATCCTGATGCTTATGCAGAACGTATTCGTAAAAACGAGATATGGGATTGCAATGTAGATGAGTGTGAAAAGAAACGTTATCGATTAGCAAGTTATTGCCGTGCACATGAAGCACGTTACTACAGACATGGACACGCAAAAATGTATCAAATTAGAAAGAAAGAATTTAATTATGAGAGAGAATTGGTAAAAAAAATAATTCATCAAAATAGAGAGTCAGTTGCGGTGCAAGCAGCTATTAAGGTGCTTAGATCATTGCTTGAGCATGCTGGAGGTGCACCCTTTGCAGGTAATTTAATAAAGCATGAATCATCAGCCACACGTAAACATGCAAATCGTCTTCTTTATGATGCTGAACTTATAAATATATTAATAGAGATTTGCGCGATGCGCCTCTACATACACCGAGGTCAACTTAAGGTGTCCTCAAAGATTCCCCCTCAACAACTAAAGATTGAACAGATAGCAATTGGTACAGCAGCACTGTATACAGTTCGTCTTGGAAAAGTTCGATCACCCAGCGGTACAGTTAGAGCTCGCTTTGGATTTCTAATTCAAATAAGGCTAGGTAACTTCGTCGCTAATGTTGTAACTACTGCTCTTAAGCATTTAGCAAAACAAGAGCAGATTAAGACTGCTATGCAGTCACCACTAGAACTTCCTACTAACTAATCCAAAGCATACCCGCGGTCGACCTCGTGTTAACTGTGAGGTTTTTGTGCACGAGGAGTAATTATACAAATGAAATGAACCTTCAACGGCTATACCGGCTTCGAGATGCCCCTAATTATTTGGGGATGAATAAAAACTTATTCAATACTGAAGTACGCCCTTTTTTAACCGAAATCCCTATTGGAGAACAAGGGATTGCCTTCGACAGACTTGAACTTGACCATTGGGTAGACCAATATATAAAACGTTGCGATCGACCTAATGGTTACTTAACAGGAGAACCATTATGGGACGACAAAGGAAAATGCCAGGTCTACGAAAACGTGGAGAAGTCTGGCAAATTGATAAACGCATCAGAGGGTATGGAACGCTTCGAGAATCTTGCAAAACAGGTGATCTCAAAGAGGCAGAAAAATACCTAAGAGTTCGACTTGACGAGATCGAACATCAAATGAAATACGGCATAAGACCCGTTAGAACATTTGCTGATGCTGCGTGCAAGTTCATAGAGACGAACGAAAATAAAAGTTTGAATCGTGACGTGAGTGCGTTAAAAAATGTGATGCCATTTATTGGTAATTTACCAATTGACAGTATTCACAATGGAACCTTAGAGCCATATGTGCAACATCGTCGCGAGCTTGGAATGAAAAGCTCAACTGTTGGTAGGGAACTAGGGTTAGTGATAAGGATATTAACTTTATCTGCACGGCTTTGGAGAGATGATTCTGGTCGACCGTGGTTAGACACGGTGCCAATGATCATTAAACCAAATTGGAATGATAAGCGTGAGCCGTACGCTTTAAGTTGGGAAGAACAAAGAAAGCTTTTTAAGGAGCTGCCTGACCATCTTCATCGTATGGCATTGTTTAAAGTTAATTGTGGGCCACGAGAACATGAGGTATGTGGTTTGCGATGGGACTGGGAAGTCTCGATACCGGAGCTAAATACAAGCGTCTTCATTGTTCCAGGTAAACCAATTCCAGGTACAAACTGGACTGGAACCAAAAACAAAGAAGATCGAGTAATAGTGTTAAACCGGATAGCTAGATCTGTAATTGATGAGGTAAGAGGGTGTCATCCTACGTATGTTTTTACATACAAAGGTGCTCGAATTGCTCGAATAAATAACTCTGCATGGAGAAAAGCTCGAAAGCGAGCCAATCTTCCAGTTAGAGTTCATGACCTTCGGCATACATTCGGTAGACGCTTACGAGCCGCAGGAGTGCCAAATGAAACCAGAAAAGATTTGTTTGGGCATACTTCGGGAGACATTACTAGTCATTACAGTAAAGCTGAAATAAAGGAACTGATTGATGCGGTCGAATTGATAGTGGAAAGTAAGTCCGTCAAATGTCCGTCAATCACTTTACTTAAACAAGCTGCTAGCTAATTAGTATTGATAAGTAATTGTATAACTTAGTTTAATTCGAAACGGGTAATAGCCCAACATAGTAGAGTAGGTTCTTCATAATGCTGGGGTCGGTGGTTCAAGTCCACCCATAGCCACCATCTTTTATTTTAAGTAATTGTTTTTATTGAAACGCACTGGGCGCCCAAAACATTTAATTACTTTTTTGTGTCCAACAAAGCACTACAAGTCAGGCAAAAGCCCGGCAATTTATTTTTAGAATTCAGGCTTTGCTTCAGTTGCGCTAGTGAATCCACTCTTAATATGTAAATCTCTTTGAGGGAATGGAATTTCAATATAATATTTATGTAGTGCAGTTTCAATTTCCCATATATATAAAGCTTTCC
>CALLVB010000041.1 GCA_938010795.1 Minisyncoccota bacterium | reverse complement strand
TACATTCTTTGGTGTCTGACTGTATGGGGTATTTTACACATGGCTGGAGGACTACTGATGGCTCGTGGTGATGTATGGTACAACCTTATCCTTATTCCACTCTCTGAATCCTTACAAATTCTCAAATACGACCAAGTTATTCATGCCTTTGGATTCTTTACCACTACTCTTGTGTTGTATGTATTGATCAAACCCCTACTTAAAAATCCATATTCATTTGGATGGCCACTAGGAATCGTCTTAGTTGCTGCTGGTTGTGGAGCTGGATCTTGGAACGAGATTATTGAGTTCTTCGCACAAGCAACGGTTGAAGGAGCAAACGTCGGTGGATACCTCAATACATCTCTAGACACTATCTCCAATCTTATTGGTGCTTTTCTAGCATTCTTCTTTCTTAAATTTATCCACAAAGACAAGCAGTAGTTATTTCCGGTCAACAAGTGGCATGATCAGAAATGACCACAGATTCTTTTCTCCCCCATATGACAAACCAATCTTGTCTGGATTGGTTTTGTCTTTTGTTTGAAACAATATATCCCACCAAGAAAAAAGCACCCCGTAATTTGAATCGTGTTCACTTCTCTTGTCAGAGTGATGAGTCTGGTGAAGACGCGGGGAGATAATCACATATTCTAAAATCATTTGAATACGTTCCGAGAGTCTGATGTTCGCATGATGATAGATCGCAAAGATGGTAATGAGTGATTCATACATTAAAAATATCTCCAGTGGAATACCTAGAATAATTAAAATAAAAGATTTAAATACAACTGCGAGTATCAATTCCCCAAAATGAAATCTGAGAGCAGATGTAGTATTCAAGTATTTTTCTGCATGATGTGTCTGATGGAATGACCACAAAAAAGGAACTCTATGATTGATCATATGCCAAAACCATATCAACAGATCCAACAATAGTATTCCTATAATGTATTGCGCTGGTATTGGGAGTAATGTAAATATCCCATGCAACTGAAGTGAACTAGCTATTACAAATATTGAGGCAACACTCAGCACGTATGTCAGTATATTGTTGAAAATGAATACCCCACTATTTGTAATATACGAGTTCTTTTTATACTCATGTGTGTATACACGCGCAGGCGCATATAACTCCCACAACAAAAAGACAATGAATACGATAAAGGTGATTACAATAAATAATATTTCAAGTTCCATAATTACTCACAAGTAAGAGGTTTATTAATTAATCGTATGATTTGCCATAAAGAAAAGAACATAGCAACAACTCCGATATATAAAAATTCAGCCCCTCTAAATGGCAAGAATAGTACTAATCCTCCAAGCCCCACAGTCCCTAAAACAGCCGTGAGAGCTAGTGTCCCACATGCAGAGCAGCCAATACCTAAAACCCCCAACAATAGACCGAACGCACCTGTTCCTGAGGTTTTAAGTAATACCGCACCCTGTTGTTTATAGTAATAGGTCAGTAACGGAACAAGCAATCCCGTTAACACTGCGATCAATAATGTTGGCAGCAAAGTTGGCTCTGCACTGTGTTTCAAAAGTGTCAAAAATGCCTCTCTCGTAACTGATCCACCCGCCTGTAAAGACTCGTCCAACCTGACTGCTCCTCCTACTTCTTCTAAATGAGGAGTAAGAGAAAAAATCACAAAAGAAATTATTGACACAAAAAAACCAAGTACTGTGTACATTGGTTTCTTTAAAATAGTAACAATCGTTTTCATCAGATGATTGTACCATAGGCGTAAAACCTAGTTAACATTACAAATCTGTCTCTGTTGTGGTTGCGTCAACTTCTTCTGTTGTTTCTGGTGTATCAACAGGTGCTTCTACAGCTTGTTGTTTTGCTACATCAATAAGTTGTTGGAATTCTTCAACTGAACGGGCTTGAATCTTTTGTCCTTGTAACATAAATGTTGGTGTTGAATTCACTCCTGCTGCAACTCCCCCGTTATAATCATTTGATACCTTAGATGTTGCCATATCAGAAATTCGATACTCGTTGAACGCGTCTATGTCTAAGCCTAGCTCAACCGCGTATGACTCAAAGATATCACTAGCTGCTCCAGCGCCCAGAGCTGACCACAACTGCTGTCCTTCAAACTGCATACTAACCATCTGTGAGAACTTACCTTGCTGCCCAGCTGCCTCAGCTGCTGCTCCAGCGATCCTGGCATTTCGGTGAAATGGTAACGGGAAGTGTCTGGTAACAATAGCAATATCTTCGTTTGCAGCTTTTACTTGGTCCATGATTGGATGGAATGCCGCACACGCAGGACATTGAAGATCAAGGTACTCCACAAACACTACTGGTGATTCTGGATTTCCCACGACATGATCATCTGCTTTAATTTCTAATACTGTGCTTGCATCAATTGGTACGACTGGTGGCTTATTACTCTTTGCATATAAACCAAGTGCTAAGATAGCTGCAAAGATAAGTACCGTAATTGTAATAATTTTATTCATAATTTATAAGTTAATTTGTAAGATTATAACAGAGTAAACTTTAACGATCCAAACCGTTCACCGTTAATTTGGATCTCAACTCTATGCTCGCCTGGATATAATGTCTTGGTAGACATAGATTTCATAGGGTGTTTTTTATGCAAAACCATTTCTTCGTGCGGAGCTAAAGCGATTTTCTTAATCTTAAAAGTCTTAGGAGTCAATTCACCATTCTTCTTTTGAAAATATAGTACGTAATCTACTAGTAGTTTTTGTGATTTTTTTGAAGTAGAAACGAGCGTAAGTGTGAACTCGTACGAGTCACCTATTTGTACTCTTTTTGTTTTTGATTGAAAATGAGTAACTTCAATAGCAGGTTTTTTATATCCTACAAGCGTCAGTGCAGATGTATTTCCTTGATTAATCAACGTTCTGAGTGAGTGTCTAATAATAAATTCCATCTCTTGTGTATTCTGCCTTCCCTCCTTCTTCCATTTTTTAAGCGTTTCTATTACTAATGCTGGATCTATCTTTGAGATGTCATTCATGTGGTTTGCAACAGATCTTGTCACATATCTTGTTTTATCTGCGTGTAATCTATTTAATATAGTAAGTGGTCGCTTATAGTCAGTAGTAATATTGTGACACCATGGGAGCATAGCTCGTGTACCTTCACTAGCCAATCTACGCACGTGATAGTTTTTATCCTTTGAACATATTTCTAGATAAGCAAATGTCTCGTGTGGAAACGCGTTAATAAAATCCCTGATGGGCCCCTCTACAGAAAACCGTTTCGTCATCTCAGTGAGTGCTGCGAGTGAATACGTGAGATGCTCCTTGGTACAACCTCTCGTTGCAACAAAATGTGAATACGGAGCATTAATAAATTCACCAAAATCATCATCTGTCAGTTCTGGATCAAGTTCAGGCGGTAATGATGCCAACAAGATCGCAACTGTTTCTTCATAATCTTTGGGGATATAAAAATCAAAATTATGTGCGATCCAATCGATTCGTTCTTTAAGTTCTAAGTCTGGAAACTTACCCGTCACTCGCTTAATGAATGCTCTTGTCTTAAAATCAGGATACACACCCTGTATCCTTTTTGCTAGTTCAGTAACATTCTGTACATGAAACAGTTCATCTTTAAGAGAAAATCTTGGTGTAGTTTCTTTGTAACTTGTCATAAGATGATTTTAACGTACGTCACATGTTATTTCACCGCCAGGTTGTACACAAAACTTTACGACTAGACTAATTCATTGTATTATGTATTTTGGACAATTCATTAAAATCAAACCATCTAGACACAGGAGATAGATCATGGGAAAAACAATGGATCGCTTTATGAGCTTACGAGTACGATTACTCACTTCAACATCATTAGCACTAACGATTTTCATCAGCCATGAGTCACTTGCGGGTGATGAGGCGGTGCTGATAAAGACGAGAGAAATCCCTGAGGTGATTAGACCTGCTGAGGAAATTGACACTGCTATCATCATGCTCCCAACTGATTCCCTTTTGGATCTGTCTGGGATAGGTATCGAGCCAGAGACGAACACGTACGACCTTTTTATTCCAAGAGTCGAGGTTGAATCCGGAGACCAAGGTCTGATACTGCTGCCAAGCACTATTGCTACAGAAAATCGTGCATCGCGGCTTATCGACATCTTCAAAATGTATGAAGATGACTATGTAACTGTCGATATCCCTCTCACCTCAGTCCACTGGGGTGCAGACCCTGGTGTTAACTACAATAACGTTAACTATGGATTAGGTATAAGCCTGGTGAGACCACTCAACAGCAAGCGTGACGGTGAAATAACCTTTAGCACATCCGTGTTTAAAGATTCATTCTCAGAGTTTGCGTGGATAGGATCAACCACGTATTCAGAACCAGCCACCAACTTCTTTGATCTACCTGGTCTTGATCGCGTACGCGTTGGTGGGACCCTGGCAGCCTCATATAAAGGCATTGAGTTTAACGCGCCGAGTCGTTTTATTGCTGCGCCGTTGCTTTACGCGAAGATTGATCTAACAGACACAATCTCTATCGCAATGGACGGCTTACCTAATGATGGCAATACCGTTAAGGTTGGTTTTATTGGAGTGAAAGCTCAATATAAACTTGGTGGCGAAAAACCACCTCCCTAAGAGCTATGATCTTCTACTAATATACTTAAGCAGTCCCACCATTTGGTGGGACCGTTTTTTATAAAAAATCAATCGTGATGTTTGATATAATTTATATATGAATATACTAAATGGAATAATTTTTGTACTTACCGGATCATTAATTTTGTTTGTACAAGCAGGTGTCCTCACACTCAGTTTTAATTGGGCATGGCCGACATTACTTATGTTATATGGTCTGTATCTTATCCTCTCTTCACAGAGAAAAATGGTCGAGAAGCATGAACAAAAGAAGGCAGCAAAACATGAAGTAAAGCTAGAGAAAAAACTTGAAAAAGAACACGCTCAAGACAAAAAAGTACTTGAAAGTGAACTTGAAAAAAAGAGCAAATTGGTCGAAGAAGCAGAAGAAGTAATTGATGA
>CALLVB010000040.1 GCA_938010795.1 Minisyncoccota bacterium | reverse complement strand
GTCGGTGCCATGTTTCGTACTGCTGAGGCAGTAGGTATAGACGAGATAGTTTTATCCGGTTATAGCGCTGGTCCAAAGGATAGGTTTGGACGCAAGGACCAAAAAGTATGCAAAGCTGCCTTAGGGGCAGAAGAAATGGTTTCATGGAGACGGGTAGAGGATATTCAAGATGCCCTTTCTGCACTACAACAAGACGGATATAAGCTCGCTGCTGTTGAACAACATCCCTCAAGTATGGATTATAAGTCTTATGCCCCGGCAGAAAAGCAGGTTTTGATTATGGGTAACGAGGTCACCGGAGTCGAGACGGAGGTTTTAGAATATGCAGACACCATTCTAGAGATTCCTATGCAAGGGAAGAAAGAATCACTCAATGTATCGACTGCATGTGGGATTGTATTGTTTAGGTTGTTTGATAACTAGTTGCCTAGTAGGGGGATTGTTGCCTCGGTAGAGTCGAGCGCTGTTCCTTCTACGCCAATAAAGAGAGAATTGAGACCCGCAGCTTCACGTTCTTGTCCTCGCTCAACACCACCAGTAAAAAACCATACGGCGTATATAAAGAAGAATAGGAGGACTGCTTTAATGATAAATTCCAACATGTATATATTATAACCTATGTGTTCGATGATATAATCGAGAGTACTATGGACCAAGAATCATCCATTAAAAAGATGGAGAAAAAGTTATATGCAAAGAAGAATCAGCTGTCACAAGAAGGCCGTAAACATTTTTCGCATGCAGATACAAATACCGTTACCGATTGGGTTGATGAAAAGCCAGTAGATCAAAACGTAGAAGAAAGAAAACCCCGAAAAACAATGACTGCATTTACCAAGTTCTTTTTGTTGGCATTGGTATTTTTTGTATGTTCAGTAGCGGCGGCATTTTTTGTATTTACTTCAGGTAAAAATAATGTTGCATATGATAACGTCACAGTATCTGTGCTCGGACCAAATTCTGTGCCAGGTGGTGAGACCCTTGAATACGATGTATTAATTACTAATAATAATGAAGTTCAGATTAGGGCTACTGATATTATTATTAAATATCCGCAAGGGGCATACGAATCTGAACAAGATGGAATTCCACTCAGACAATCAATTAGGTCTATCGACAATATTGCCCCTGGAGTAACACAGACAGAACGATTCGAGGTGGTATTCTTTGGAACAGAAGGGGACCTGCAAGATATCGATATCACTTTCGAGTACCGAGTACCAGATTCAAATTCACTCTTCTTTAAAGAGCGGATTTATCAGGTACAACTCGAATCTTCGCCAGTTTCTCTTGAAGTGACGGGGCCAAAAGAAACACTCTCAGGTTCAGATATTGAACTTGAACTTCAGGTCATCTCCAATGCTAATAAAGTTATTGATAATTTATCACTACAAGTAGAGTATCCATTTGGATTTGCTCTTACTGAGGCAGCACCTGCTCCCAATGAGGGCACAGAAGATATTTTTACTATAGGTGCACTCAAAGTTGGAGAGACCAAGACTATTAAAATTATCGGAACTCTTTCAGGGCAAGATGATGAGTTGCGAGTTTTTAAACATCGTGTGGGTCTGATAGCACAAGGATCAAACAGTATCGGTAATACATTGCAAGAAACAGAGACTCTTGTGACTATTGCTCGTCCGCCAGTGACATTAGTTGCCCAAGTGAATGGGCAGAGCAAGTCATTACACACAGTAAGCCCAGGACAGTCTTTGAATTTAGGTCTTGAGTTTATTAATAACCTGGCAACTCAAATACAAGACGCACAAGTAACAGCAAAAATTACAGGAAATGCATTCCAAGCGAGAAGCATCCAAACCCAAGGATTCTATAATTCTGCCCAGCAAGAAATTTTATGGCAAAAAACAGATGTGCCATTGTTACAATCATTTACTGCTGGCTCATCTGGAAAGGTAGATGCTCGATTTGATACGCTCTCTCAGGCACAATTAGCGGGACGAGTAGTAGACCCACAAGTTACCATTGAATATGCGTTTGAAGGCAAGACATTTGATTTTGAAAACACGAGCAAAGGCACTAGAACGTTTGGCTCTACGCTTTTGAGAATTCCGACAGACCTTAAGCTCGACACGCGCGCACTACATTCTATCGGACCATTCACCAACATCGGTTCTATTGATTTAGTTCCTGACGTAACGTCTCAATACACAATCGTATGGAAGGTATCAAACACTACTTCAGATACACGCGATATTGTGGTGCAGGGAACTCTCCCTCCATATGTAGAATTTTTACAAGCAAGTAATACCCCAGGGACAGTATTTGAGTATGACGCGGAGGCACGAAAACTCTCGTGGACCGTTGATGCACTTGAGGCAGGAGCTGGATATGGTGCTAAAAAGGGTATTGAAACCACGTTCCAAATTGCAGTTACTCCTTCTACTCAACAGATTGATAAAAAAGTTACATTTATCGAGAATCAAACCCTGAAGGGATTCGATACGTTTACAAATACTGCTAGGTTATATACCCGCCTAGACCCAATTACCAGTGAATCACTCAGAGCAGATCCGAATGGGTTCTTTGAGGTAGATCGGGTAAAAGACGTTGAATAAGGTCTTTGGTATAATCACCTAACTATGAAACATTCAGATAAAAAAATGGATACTATTATTGCGTATGCAAAACGTAAAGGGTTTGTATTTCCATCATCAGAAATTTACGATGGATTTGCAGGGGCATACGATTACGGACCACACGGAGTTGAGCTTGCTCGAGCGATTAAACGCCACTGGTGGAAAGACGTAGTATTAAAAAAACATAACGTGTACGGGTTAGATGCGGCCATTGTTATGAATCCAAAAGTTTGGGTGGCTTCAGGTCACGTAGCAGGATTCTCAGACCCGCTTGCAGATTGTCGAACGTGTCAGACCAGAATCCGAGTTGATAAAGAACTCGAAAAGCTTGGTGTCACCGCTGATGAAAAGATGTCCGAAGAAGAAATTAATAAATTGTTTGATCAAAAGCGAGATGAGATTGTTTGTATAAAATGTGGATCGAAAGATTTTACCGAAGCTAGACCTATTAATTTGTTAGTACAATCTAATGTAGGGGATTTTTCAACAGACGGATCTAATCCAGTATATTTAAGGGGAGAAACAGCCCAGGGGATTTATGTAAACTTTAAAAATGTAGTAGATTCACTTCATCCAAAAATTCCGTTTGGAATTGCACAAATTGGTAAGGCCTTTAGAAATGAAATCTCCCCACGACAATTTCTGTTTAGGACACGAGAATTTGAACAAATGGAAATGCAATACTTTACTCGACCAGGTGAAGATAAAACAGCATATGAAACATGGAAGGAAGAACGGTGGGACTCATTCAAACAAATGGGTATTTCAGAAGAACACCTGAGGTGGAATCAACATGACAACTTAGTTTTTTATGCTGCTGATGCATGGGATATTGAATATCAATTTCCAGATTACGGATTTGATGAAGTAGAGGGCTTACACATGCGAACCAACTATGATCTCACACAGCACTCAGAACACTCAGGCAAAGATCTTTCTTTTAATGATAATGGAGATAAATTTATTCCTCATGTGGTTGAAACGTCAATTGGTGTTGGACGAGCGTTTGTTGCTGTTCTTGCAGAGGCATACGATGAAGAAGAACTTGAAGATGGAGACACACGTGTCGTTCTACGGTTTGTTCCCAAGCTCGCTCCGGTACAAGTAGCGATTCTTCCTTTGATGAAAAAAGACGGACTTGCAGAAGCTGCACAACAGATTTTTGCTGATCTGGCGGGAGTGTTTAGAGTGACCTATGATGAGTCGGGATCAGTAGGGAAACGGTATAGAAGACAAGACGAAATCGGTACTCCATTTTGTGTGACCTATGACTACGAGTCAAAAGATGACAAGATGGTAACGGTCCGAGATCGAGATTCAATGAAACAAGAGCGAGTTGCAATTACCGAACTGACAAACTATTTACAAGAAAAAATAAGATAGATGAAAAGCCGGCAAGAAGCCGGCTTTTATACCCAGCGTTTTAAGCTAGAGATTGATTTTCTCAGTGCTTGTACGTCACTAGCAGCAAGGCGTGGGTTCGTGTTTTTGTCCCAATGGTCTCTTACGAGAACAAAGGCAATACCACTTTTTTTACAAAAATCACGTTTCGCTTGGACCCTACAAATAGATCGTCTAATAAAATCATCAAGTTTCATGCCAACAGGGCATTTAAATTTACGAAATAATTTTACTCCCCGTTGAGTTATTTGAACAGGAAGCAATCGGCTATCACCTGGCATTTTAACCCAGAAGTCTATACCTCCTGAGTCTTCTTTTTCTGTTGCTGGAATGATGAAACCCTTTTTTAGCTTGAGATCTTTCCGTCTGTTTGTTTTACGGAATCCGTGATACATCATGGATTGAATGAACACCTGCTCTCTGAGAGGGATTCTGCTGCGGTAAGACATGAGCTCCCTCCTTCTTTGTTTAGATATCTGTCTTTTTTTATTATCCCTAATATTTAATCATATAGCAAATCTTGATAACTCTATGTTCTGGTATATAATCAATATATGACTTGCACGGGGCAGGTCATGATCATTAACAAAATCAAAAAATATGAAACACGCATTAGTAACACTATTGTTTTGTTTTGGAATTACTTCTGTTGCATACGCACAAGAACCACAACCGGTTACTTTGCAGGCAACAGCAGTAGAAAAAGTACGAGTAGCAGAAACCAAACGGGTTGAGCTCAAGGAGGCACGAGATACACACTTACAAAACAAAAAACAAGCATTAGACGCGCGTGCAGAAATCAAGCAAGAATTGCGAGAGGAGGCTCTGGAAACAAAAGCTGAACTTAAAGCAAAATTCGAAGCAGCAACTTCCACAGAGGCTAAACAAGCCATTAGAGAAGAGGCGGCTATGGAGAAAAAAGAACTGCAAGAGACTGCACAAGAGTACAGAGAGGATTGGCGCGCAAACGTCAAAGAGTACTTTAAACAACGTATAGAGTTTATCTTCACTAAATTTGATGGATTCATCGAAAAGGCGGAGTCTGCAGAGACGCGGATTATGTCAGTTCTTGAAACACTTCAAGACCAAGGAGTAGATACTTCTACAGTAGAAGCTAAAGTACAAGAGGCAGCTGCCAAGACAGCATCTGCAAAAGAGAGAATGCGAACAGTTCGAGCTTCACTTGAGGTTGCTGTTGAAACAGGATCAAAAGAAGAAGTACGTATTGCATTTAACGAAGCAAAAGAAGAGTTAAAAACAGTACAACGAGAACTAAAATCAGCATTCTCATCAGTAAGAGAAGCAATCGCAGGTCTTAAGAGACTTGTGCAAGCACAAAACGATGAGGTGACAGAACAGGAAGCAGAAGGCTCAGCAACTACATCAGTTGCTCAGTAATGAAACGAGACTAGAGACATAACAACATTCTCATGAACGTAACAGAAAACAAAAAACACATTGAAATTGCACCAGCGATAGGGATTGGATTAATTCTGGTTCTTGTCGCAGCCGCAGGATTATTGTTCTATAAAGGCCTTCTTCTTACTCAACAAGAACAAGCGGTACCGATAATTACTGTTGATCCCACTCAGGTAACAACAGAAGAACCTGTCACAATTGAACAAGAGCTAGTTAAGATTGAACAAGAGCTAGAGATTGTCACAGCAGAGGTATCAGGATCTGATCCGTTTGGACTCGAAGAGTTAGATGCAGAGCTTATAGACTTTACAGAACTAGACGAAATTTTTAATTTCGAACTCTAGTCGTCCATTGAATACGAGGTGGTTCCTTTGTATTCCAATGTACGATACAATACAAGCCATTATATGGCTTTTTTGTATGAATATTTCTACAAATAAGCGAACTAAGTAAAATAGTATGGCAGATAAAAAAACAACAAAAACAGTAGAGGTATCTATTGAAAAGAAAGAAGATTCAATTATTGAACTTACCGGTTCTGTAACATGGGAAGAACTAGAATCTTTTAAAGGTAAAACGCTTATTGAATTACAAAAACACGCAGAGATAGATGGATTTAGAAAAGGGAAAGCTCCTTTAGATAAGGTTGAGGCAGAATATGGCACTATGCGTATTCTTTCAGAATCAGCACAAACAGCACTACAAGATCTATACCCTCGAATTGTCATTGAGAACAACCTGCGGGTGATGGGTTCTCCAGACATTGCAATCACAAAACTAGCGGAGAACAACCCATTAGAATATAAAATTACTACAGCGGTATTCCCAGAGATTACGCTTGGTGATTACAAAAAGACAGCACAAAATGCAAACAAAAACGTACAAGAAGTAACTGTTGAAGCAAAGGAGGTTGAAGAAGCGATCGAGCAAATTCGAAAGATGAACGCACATACTATCGATCCAGAGCACGAACATACAGATGATTGTGATCATTCAAATGAACTCCCAGAAATGAATGATGAGTTTGTTAAGACACTTGGTGAGTTTGAAAATGTGGATGACTTTAAAACAAAACTAGAAGAAAATATTAAGCTACAGAAAGAGCGAGAGGCTCAAGCAAAGACACGAGAAACAATGATGGAGGGTCTTATAGAGGCTTCGTCGTTTGATGTGCCAGAGGTGTTAGTGCAATCAGAACTAGATAAAATGATTGCTCAAATGAAGGACGATGTAATGCGAATGGGGTTAGAGTACGAACAATATTTAGAACACATGGGTAAGACCGAGGATGAACTTACCACTGAATGGAAGCCCGATGCTAAAAAGCGAGCACAATCAGAATTAATCTTAAAAGAAATCGCCGCTCAAGAAGAAATCAAAGCAGACGAACAAAAGGTAAACCAGCAGGTAGAGCTTATGAAAGAGCAATATGGACATGAAGTACCAGAAGCAAACATGCGACTGTATGTAGAGTCAATTTTCCTTAATGAGGCGGTTCTAGCTTGGCTTGAAGATCAAAAATAGAAATTTTAGTAACTTATGTGAATTAAAAAAGCGCGCAAGCGCTTTTTTAATGAGTTTCTTCTTTTTTAAGATGTGATAAGCGACCATCTCGGATGGAGAGGTACTTAGTGATACCAATTTGTTCGAGGAAATATCGATCATGAGAGATGCAGAGGAGTGTCCCTGGAAAATTTTGTAACGCTTTCTCAATAACATCTATAGAGGGGAAATCCAGATGGTTTGTTGGTTCATCCAAGATAATGAAGTTCGACCCAGAGGCCATAATCTTTGCCAAGAGTAATTTCGTTTTTTGTCCTGAACTAAACTCAGAGAGATATTGCTTCATTTGATCTGGAGAGATATTTATTTGAGAGAGAATTTTGTATGCTGCAGTGGTGTCGATGTCTTCGATTGCGAGTAAGAGCTCTAATGCAGTTTGTTCTCCTGAGAGCTCGTGATGATCTTGGCTCAAATAACCAATCTTTACACCTGTTCCGAGAGTAATCTCTGGGTGGTCCTGGTGGGCAAGGATTCTTTTTAGAAGAGTAGTTTTTCCAGAACCATTCTCTCCTTGAAGAGCAATATGTTGCCCATAAAGAATATGTAGATCTTGTATAGAAAATAATTCATGTTCATACCCAATACTCATGTCTTGGATCGACATGACGCTACTATTTTTTGCCCCTGAGGGGTTAAAATAAAGATCCAGTACCGATTCTTTCTTTGGTTTTTCCATGGTCTCTATGTGACCAATTCGTGAGTCGATACTTTTTGCTATGGAATGAAATTTTTTTGATCCACGATCAGCTCTTAAACTTACAGCCATCTTGTCATTGTCACGATGATTTATGCGATCCATATTTTTCATATTTCCCTCATCCTTTTTTCTTAAAGACGCGTCTTTGAGTCGCTTGATCTCACGTTGCTGCTGAGAATATTGGTTAAGGTAAGATTCTTTTTCAATTGCCTTTTGCTCTTTATAAAATGAGTAATTTCCTCCATATGTTGAGAGTACTCCATCTTCCAACTCAGCTATTTCTTGTGTAACTTCATCAAGAAAATGACGGTCATGAGAAATAATTACAAGAGCACCAGGGAAATCCTTCAGATAAGACTGGAGCCACTCAAGACCGTTAAGATCTAGATGGTTTGTTGGTTCATCAAGTAGTAAGACGTCAGCAGTAAAGAGTGCAATACGAGCCAGATATATCTTTGTCTTTTGTCCTCCAGAGAGCTCACTACATGGTTTGTTAACGATATTTTCTGCGTTGAGTGTTTTGAGCACCTCAGCAACTTTATAAGGACGATCAGTATAGGTACCTAGAAACTCTTGTACAGTCTTTGTGGGATCTAAGTCAGGTATTTGGGGAACATACGACACGGTAATTCCTTTTTGTGTTTGTACAAAACCAGAATCGTAATCAAGTTTTCCTTGGATGATCTTAAGAAGAGTAGATTTACCAGCTCCATTTTCTCCAACAAGACCAATACGAGCTTTTGGGACGATGGTAAAAGATACGTCATCAAGGATGACGTTCTCATCAAAAGATTTATGGAGTTTGGTAATTTCTATCAGCATGGAGGACTCATTATACAGAAGAGAAAATATAAATTATATAAAAAATCCGATAGTATCGGATTTTGTATGTACTAGTTTTTTGGAAGTCCCGGAACAGATGTGGGTGCGCCTGGTTGCGCATCACGCCAGCGAAGATAACGGTAGTTTACATATATTAATCCAAGAAGGGCAATGATAGACAAACCAAATGGGATTTCAAATACCGCGACAGTGAAGTAAAGCACAACATAGAGAATCAATTTTGCGACCATAGAAGAAACATTTCGATACATAGAGGCAGAAAGAGCACCTCGCTCGGCACCTCGCAAAAACATGTTTGCATCGAGTGGTACCAAGACAAAGAGTGTAAAGAGTCCAGTAGCTATGGAAGATGCATAGAGGAGTAGTTGTGAATCAATGAAAAATCTTAGGAGCCATACCAGCGCAAGTAATCCAGCACCGATCATGATAATTTTTTCCCTTTGTGATCGTTTGATATGCCCAGCTGCGTATGAGAACAGGAGGGAGACTACAGGAATCAAGATTGCTAAGACTG
>CALLVB010000039.1 GCA_938010795.1 Minisyncoccota bacterium | reverse complement strand
AGAAATCACCGAGAGGTTTTTAAAATCAAAAATACCACCCTAAGTTAAATTAAGGGTGGTATTAAAGCGTATACAGGTCTAACCAACCAGCTCGCGGAAAAGGTTATGGTTTGCTTTCCAGTGATCAATAATCCCTTGAGCACAAACTCCCTGCATATCCGACGACTGGAGAATCGGCCGACCCTTACTTGTTGCTCGCACTTTGCGTAACAACGCGAGTCGCACAGCCAACGGCCTAGATTCATCATTTGCCGATGGCTGTACATCAGCAAGCTCTTCCATAAACTGTGCTGCCAAATATTCAGCGGCAAAAGCTAGTTCTGTCAGTCTTTCGGGTGGACTTGCCTGTAATGCCATATAGAAATGAATTCCTATGCGCGCAATGTATTCATGGTCAGGATCAAACTTGCCTTTTTTCAGACAATGCTTTCCATTAACGGCAATAACAAGGGCTTTTTCCCAAGTTGTTAGATCTTCATTAGATAATTTCTCCATGATGTTTCTCCTCTCTGAATTAATACATCAAAATAATTATAAATTATATTTAACTATTTGTCTATATTCTTAAAGAAACTCGTTCGAACTTCCTCTCATAAGGTCCACAGCCAATTTTAGAAATCGTCGAGGAGTGTTTCTCTTTGTTAAAATAACTATATGAAAAATTTCTTACTCTTCTGGACAGCTAATCTAATCTTCTTTTCTCATATTCTTTTAGGAGCTTTTTATCTTATTGGTTGGTACTTCTCTGAAATACAAACTATATATTTCATTCTGATGTCGCTATGGATTGGCTCATGGATCTTTTTAGGTTACTGTCCTCTCTCTAAATTAGAATTCAGCTTGCGGAGACAATATGATGAATCAATAGATGAAAACAGAGAAATCTTGCAATATTACATAGAGAAGATATTTAAATATAAAGTTCCATCAAAAATTATTATTAAAGCATGACTCGTTATTTATTTTTTACTTATTGGTTTGTCTATATTTCGCGGTTTAAATTAGTTCGAACCTCCTCCAATAAGATCTACTAAAATAAAACCCTTGCCTATAAATAAAGGTAAGGGTTTATAAATTATGCGGGCTGCATTTGCACAAAACTGTTCACTTGTTGCTCTGTGATGCGTTCAGTACCACAATAGATGCTCGTCTCACCAAACTTATGTTCTATATAGTATATGTGTGGTTGAAATGAAAGTCGGCACATACCATACCAAACAAGACAAAGGCGCATCTCTCCTAACCTATCTTTTATTTGATCGATTCGTGAATCAAGAACCTTACTAGGTACATCCTCAGGACAGCTCGGCAAAAATAAAGTAGTACGCACAACACCATCTGCACACTCATAATCAGTTTCTACTTCGCAATTTTCGTATAGTTGTGGTTTGTGTAGATCAACCATGGTATTACTCCAGCTAATGAATGACTCCTGTCAAAATACTACTGATCTTGCCTACTGTCAATCACATACCCTAAAGGTATTCTCACTAACAGTCGTTATAAACAAAAAAGCCAGATGGCTTTTTGCTTTACTCTTCGTCCTGAGAAGTTGTATCTTTTGCTACATCATCTTTTATTTTTTCAAAAAGTCCGTCCATCATTTGTCTACTCTTTTCTCCTTTGTCAATTTCAAAATCAACAAATGGCAATACTTTCACATAACCTTTTTGCTTAATAAAGGTTCTAAAGTCATTTCTCTTTCGTTTCAAAAAGTGAATACCCATCTCTTCTGATGATTCGGGGTAAATAGATACATAAATAGTTACATTTTTAAGATCAGGAGAAATATCTACACTCGTTGGTGTAATCATGCTCTGCCTATTTGCCTCTTGTGCAATAAAGTTACCAGCATGTTTTCTGATTTCTTCTGCAAATTTCATTTGTCGAGTTGATGCCATATATTATTCACTTACGGTACGGATTGAACGAATTCGATCACCTTCTGCAATCTCATACTTTGAAGCAATCATCATTCCAAACTCTTCATCTTGTTGAATCATGGTCGCATCTTGTTTTCCTTTTTGCAAACCTTTAATTACTGCCCTTCCAATCTCAACATCTCTCCTCACAATCGCAACTTTATCTCCAGTTTCCAACACACCCTCTTTTACTTTTCCTCCAATTACTCCACCTTTATTACTCCATGAAAATACTCGAATGATTTTTGCTTCTCCAAAAACTTTCTCTGATTCAATTCGAGTCCGCCGAGTCTCAAGTGCCTCTGACAAAAAGTCAGTAAGCTCATAGATAATGTCAAACTTTTTAATCTCAATATCAAATGTTTCAGCAAGATCAGTAGCGGTTCGTGTCTCTCCTACGTGAAATCCAACAACAACTGCCTTTTTATCTGCTCCAGCCTGCCTGATATCATTTTCTGATATGTCACCCACTCCTTCTGAAATAATTTTATATACCGCTGAAGATGTCTCCATTTTTTCAATTTGGTGCTTAATTGCTTCAAGAGAACCAATTACATCAGTTTTGATAATAAGTGGTACTGTTTCTTTACTGTGATCTATTACTTTCTCCTCCACCTCTGTTGGGTCACCTAGATTCTTTAAATATTCTTGAGCAACTTTCTTGTTTTCAAAGACCTTGAATGTCTCTCCTGATACTGGTTGATTGTCAAAACCAATAATTCGAATAGGTTTAGAAAATGACGCCTCCCTGATGGCTGTACCTGCAAAGTCCTCCATGATTCTAATTGGGGCCTGTGCTGTTCCAGACACTACATGATTACCCGCAGAAATAGATCCATCTTTGATAATCAATGTTGCTGAAATACCTTTCTTTGGGTCAAGAGAAGATTCTAGAACAATTCCCGTTGCGAGTGCATTTCGATCACCTTGTAACTCTTCTAGGTCAGCTGCAAGTAAAATAGTATCAAGTAAGTCATCAATGTTATCTCCTGTCTTTGCTGAAATTTCTACAAATGAAACGTCTCCTCCCATTCCTTCAAGATAGATTCCTTTTTCTACTAGCGAAAACTTTGTTTTTTCAACATCAGCTTTAGGTGAATCAATTTTGTTAATCGCAACAATAAAAGGAATACCTGATTCTTTAATAAACTCATATGCCCCCATTGTTTGGTCTTTAACTCCATCTTCTGCTGAGACAATTAAGATAGCAATATCTGCTGTTGATGCTCCACGTGCACGAGTTGTCGCGAATGCTGCATGCCCTGGTGTATCTAAAAATGTAATCATACGGTCTTTGTGTGCGGCTTCGTATGCAGAGATATGTTGTGTAATTCCCCCAGCTTCCCCCGCTACAATATTTGACTTTCTAATGTAGTCTAAAAGAGTCGACTTCCCGTGGTCAATATGTCCCATGATTGCAACTACCGGTGATCTTTTTTCAATCTTTGGAGTTTGTGTTTTTTGTTTATTTTTCTTTGCCATAATTGAATGACATCATACCATATCAACTGATTTATTATGAATACAGATTCTGTATACTATACGTATGAAAGAAATAAAGAATAAAACATTATATGCACTGTTCGATGAAATCTGGGGTCCTCACTCTATTTTTTCAGTACTTGCATTCGTTATTGGTGGTATTTTAGTCGGTAGAACGGTATGGGAACTAGTACATAACACATACGGATCATTTATTACCATTATTATTGGAATAGTTCTTCTCTCACTTGGTGGAATAGTTCTGCATAAGTTTGATGACTAAGTAAAGTAGCCTATACAAACGAACGTGGTACAATTCTACAAACTAACTTAGTAATTAATCATTTATATATGAACGAAAAACTCATAATTCCAGTTTCAATTATTGTTGCTGGATGTATTATTGGAGCAGCAATATTCTTCTCAGGAGGAAAACAAACAGTTGTTGAAGTTCCAGCAAATCCTCAAGCACAAGAACAAGCTAATCCAGAGATTAGAAAAGTAGCAGCAGCAACTGATCATATTCTAGGAAATCCAAATGCAGATTTTTTCCTTGTTGAATATTCTGATATCGAATGTCCATTCTGTAAACGATACCATGATGAAGTACTTACACGACTAAAAGCTGAGTACAAAGACAATGACCGAGTATCTTTTGTATTCCGACATTTCCCACTAGATGCTCCATTTACACGAGAGCTTCACCCAACAGCAACCGAAGAAGCAATTGCGGCTGAGTGTGTTGCAGATCTTGTGAGTAACGACGCATTCTTTACCTATGTTTCATCATTATTTGGAGATACTACTACCGGGCAACTTCGGGATGACGCGCTACTTAACAGGCTGAGTGAACTTGCTGTACAAGTAGGTGCCGAAAAAGTTGCATTTGAAAATTGTTACGCGGCACAAGATCTTACGAAGGTTCAAGCTGACTTTAACGATGGACGTGACGGCGGTGTTGAAGGTACTCCGACTATCTTTGTACAATTAGAAGATGGTACTTCTTACCGAGCGCAACCAGCATACGCTCCCCTTAAAAATGCTATTGAGGTATTCCTTCAAAATAACTAGTCTCATTAGTTACGTACTCGATGTAGATAAAAAGAGCCGTACGGCTCTTTTTTAATACTTACTCCTTACTCAACAATATATCAAATAGCTCTTTGTATGAATCATCTATGTCTTGAGTTGAATAAACATCTCGTATAAATTGTCCGGAGAGAATTGAGTCTGCCATCGTGTTTATCTCTTCCTTTAAATTAAGTAACTGCTCATCGGTCACCACAACCTCATATTTCTCAAATACACCTGATGTATTTCTCTGAACAAAATCAAACACTACATTTCGTGTCGCGTATCGACCTCCCCTATACGACTCAAGTAAAAGTGCATAAAATACAGCCTGCCTAGTAATAGCATCTTTCTTTTTTTGTGTGTCTTCTTTGTTTTTTCCTTTCTTCTCCGAGTAAGACTTTCCTGTCTTATAATCAACAACAATGATATTTCCATCCTTGTCTTCTTCGATCTTATCAATTCGTCCAGCCAATTGGATAGTTGCTCCAGAATCAAGAGTAAACTCAACCCCAAATACTCCATACTCAACTTCTTGTGGAACTACCATCGAACCGTGGTATTCATCCCAGTACTCACGTAATAGTGCCTCTGCTTGGACTTTATATTTTGACCATCTTTGAATCTCTTGAGAAACGTCTTTGTATACGTCGAGTAAATCTTCTTTAGTTCCGACCTCTTTAGTATGCATTGATATTTTAAAGAAGTCTTCCAATACTCGGTGAATACAATTACCAAATTCTAGAACATCACTCATTGCTTCAGGTAATAACACTAGATTTCTAAAAAAGTATAGTACAGGTGAATCGATAAAGTTATTTAATGCTGAAACAGAAAGTCCTCTACTGGTAAATCTTTTTGTAATGTACTGTGGATCAAGCAGTGACAACGTTACTTCATCTGGTTCTTGTAACATAGTAATTACAGGTAATACGCTATTTTCCTCAAATTCTTTAGTTGAGATTTCCTGTATCAATGCTTGTTCACGTAAAAATGAAATTAACGACTGCCCTTTATCTTGATAATCTACTTCTGGATATGAAATGTATACATTCTTTTTTGCTCGAGTTAGTGCAACAAATAACAACCGTCTTTCATCCTCATACGATCCATCAGCTAGATCTAATGATAATGTAATCTTTTGTGGGACCTTTCTGGTCTCAACAGCCTTGTATAAATACACATCTTCAAACTCAAGACCTTTAGAGCCGTGAAATGTTAATAGTGAGACACCGTCTCTGTGCTCCGTTGGAATCTCAATTGATAACTTGTACTCCTTCATTACTGTAATATATGAGTCAAAGTCAGCCAGTGTATACTCCTCTTTGGCAAATGACTCTCTTTTTACCTCATTAAATAATGTGTCGAGACTTGCAAGTGCTTGTGCATTATTAGGAAGCTTCAGTAAATACTCTAAGAACCCACTCTCCCTCACAATAAATGAAAATATATGTATAAATTGCTCGTTATGAGATTTCGCATGTGCCTCAGCCAGGAAATTTGCAAACGACAATACGGTATTAATTTCTTCTGTTGAAATATCTAGACTTTGTAATGTCTTTTTATCAGAAATGATTGCATAAATATTTTTTCGCTCATCTTTCCTATTACTTCTCACTTTTTGCAAGATTTTTGATACAGAAAATGGATGTATACGAACAAAGTCAGAATATAATAATTTGGCTAAATATTGGTCTGCATTAAATGATATACAGGACTTAAATAACAAAAACAATTTCTTCATATGAACGTCATCCAATAAGTTCTTCTTCGAGTAATCGCGATACGGGATACTGTATAAATCAAATATCGTTCTAATATCTTCGGCGTAATAATTTTTTCTATACAATACCGCAATCTCATTTGGGTCAACTCCTGACTCTAATTTAGATTTAATTGACTCTGCGATAAATGCAAGTTCATATTTGTAATTAGTAAAATTACGTAACTCCATCACCCCATCATGCTTAAAAAATGATTGTAATGTTTCTTCTTGTGCATGATGTTCACTCTCCGTGATTGTTGAATATGCTTGATCTAAAATATGTTGACCTGATCGATAGTTGGTCTTGAGTGATATATGCTTGAGTTCTGACACATGCTTCTCTAGTGCTTTGAATGAATCTTGTGTTGCACCGGCAAACCTAAAAATAGACTGCTTTGCATCCCCTACAGTAAATATATTTGGTTTCCCTTCCCACACAGGATTATCTAACAAATGTGCTAAAAATCTATTTTGACCGTCATTGGTATCTTGATGTTCATCTACAAGAATATATTGATATTGTTCTTGGACATCTTGCTTGAACGAATCGTTTGTATCAAACTCATGTAGCACTGTCAGAATTAAGTCGGAGTAGTCAAAATAGTTGTTCTTAATCAAAGCAGCTTGATAGCGTATGTAAATATCTACTAATTCTTCATTTTTTAGTTTTCGTGCATCTAGCTTTGCTAGCTCAGCCTTCTTGATCTCTCCTTTCTTTCCAAACTTAGAGTCACGTTTGTAATACAACGACTCATCTTCGAGTGATGACAGATAGGATGTTTCTATTTTTTTAGCATACTCTTCTGGTGTATATCCCTCGGTCTTAATCTTGTCTAACGAGAACAAAATATCTTTAAGGTAAAAATTAGTATCAAAGAGTGGCTTGAGTACACCAAACTCAATGTCTTTTTCTAGAATTTCTTGGAGCAACTCTATTCTCTCAATATCTGATGCAATTCTGTATTGTGCTCGCTCTTTAAAGTAATCTGGATATGCAGAAATGAGATGTTGTGCAAAAGAATGAAACGTAAAAAGCGGTACTCGATACGCGGTTTCATAGTCAGTAAAAGTTGCAAGTCTATCTCGCATTGAACGTACGGCTGAGTTTGTAAATGTAAGTGCCAAAACTGAGTCTGCAGTATCTGCACCGAGTGTCTGGATGATATGCGCAATTCGTAATGTAAGGATCTGTGTCTTCCCTGTTCCAGGTCCGGCAGAAACAGACACTGGCCCCTCTATATGCTCCACTGCCTCCCGCTGTTCAGGATTAAGTAGTTGTAATGAATCGTTGTATACGTCCGTCATAGAATCATTATACTATGTACATGAAAATAACCCGTTGCCGGGTTATTAACAAAATTTCTATATGCAACTTATCTATACCTTAGGTAATGCAGCTAAAATAATTTTTATGATTTCATCAGGGCTGGTTGATGTTGAATCAATCACTAAATCAAAATGCTCATCTGCATTCCAATCAGTAATATTATAAAGCTCGTTAAATCGAACCTGATACGTTGCCTCTCGTGCAATTGTTTTTTCTTTAGTAGTTTCAAAATTATCTCTTGCATGGGCTATTCTCTCTTTAGTATCAGAAGTGATTCTCCCGATACGTTCATCAAGTTCACAATCTAGCTTAATCTTAAAAGCGTCAGGAATCACACTCCATCCGATTCGAGACTCAAGGATAAAATTATCTTCTGTTTCTCCAAGTGTCTTTTGTCTCTCTTCAATTGCATTATCAAGCTCTGGGTGCTCCTTGAGATATGCATCATACTCCTCAATAGTCATTCCCTTTTCCTCTGCATTCATTCTCTGCATATCTCCGCCTGAATACTTATTGTAGCCAAGCTCCTCCGCCAGCATTCGTGCAATAGTAGATGTGCCTGTACCACTTAGTCCGCCAATAGTTATTTTCATGCCTGTATTCTAACAAGTAATTCTTTAATATGTGCACATATTTTTGTGAATTATTCCTTGCAACTCATACTCTAATTGATACTATATGCGTCATGGATATTATCTCAATCGCACAAGTTATTGTATCAATCATTATGATTGTCCTTATCTTATTACAAAACTCAACAGCAGGTGTTGGAGGAGCTTTCGGAGGAGCAGACACTGCAGGAGGAGTTCAAAACACTAGACGTGGAGCTGAGAAGCAATTACTAAATCTTACGGTAATTTTTGCAATTCTATTTGCTCTACTTTCTCTTGCAGCACTGATTCTTTAAGAATCTGTTTTTTGTATAGGTACAACTCGTATTTACTCACGTAATCTATTTTATGTTAGAACTAGTTAATAAAACACGTAACGCCATTACATCTTATATAAACCAACCTGGGAAAAAGACAACATTGGCAATCCTTGTTGGTGGAGTTTTAATACTTTCCTTTTTTACCATGGTTCAAGATCGCTACCTTATCAGTATCCCTAAAGAAGGAGGTTCTATGTCAGAAGCGCTTGTAGGTACGCCACGGTTTACAAATCCAGTACTTGCTCGTTCACAAATTGATAAAGATATTACTGAACTTGTATATGGTTCATTACTTACCGTAGATGCAACAGGTTCGATTAAAAATGAACTTGCCGAAAATATCACCATCTCAGAAGATAAAAAAGAATATATTATTGTCTTACGTCCTGATATTTTCTTCCATGACGGAGAAGCAATTGAGGCATCCGATGTTGTCTTTACCATTAACAGGATTCAAGACACTATTATTCAGAGCCCCGAACGATCAAAATGGTTTGGTGTTGAAGTACAAGAACTCTCGTCAACAGAATTACTATTCACGCTCGATAAGGCATATCCTCTCTTTTTACAAAACCTTGAGCTAGGAATCATTCCTGAACATATCTGGGGTGAAGTTGCTGTTGAAGAATTTCCATTTTCTGCAAAGAATATAAACCCTGTTGGATCAGGTGCATTTGAAATCACAAACGTAGTACGTAATACAGACGATGTAATCACTGGATATACACTCACTGCTTTTAGAGATTCAATTTATAATCCATACTTAGATACTATTGAGCTTCACATTACTAAAACACCAGAGGAACAAGTAGATCTATATACAAGAAATATTGTTGATGCAGCAGCAGGAATTGATCCAAGTCTTATTAACTCAATTACTCTAGAGAAAACATCTATTAGAAACCATGTTCTACCTCGAGTCTTCTCGCTTTTCTATAACCAAGAGAAAGACACTGCTCTCTCATATAAAGAAGTTCGAACTGTGCTAGATTCTCTTATTGATAAAGAAGCAATCACTCAAGAGGTCTTTAATGGGTACGCACGAACAATTAACTCCCCTCTACCTCCAACCTCACCTTATACAACACTGTATGAATCATCTGACAGCACTCAAGAAGAAAAAATTGAATCTGCACGAACCTTACTCACAAAAAACTCGTGGAAATTTAGCGAAGACAAAAAAGTATGGACAAAAAAAATTAATGATAAAGATGTAGATCTTGCATTTACTCTCTATGCGCCAAATTCTGATGATCTTATCCTGACTGCGAATAGAATCAGAAACGACCTTGCTCAATTACAAATCCCTGTAACGGTTCTTTATCAAGATATTGAGTCATTAACTCAGGATGTAATTCGACCTCGTGCATATGAACTACTACTCTTTGGATACGTAACTGATATTCCTGCTGATCTTTATCCCTTCTGGCACTCGTCGGGCAGAATTGATCCTGGATTAAACATTGCTGAGTATGTTAATATAACGAGTGATAAAGAACTCGAAACTATTAGGACTGAGACAAGTGAGGAAAAAATTGCCTCTTCATACGAGAGACTACAAAAGGAGATTAGTGCAGATGTGCCTGCGTCATTCCTATTTACACCTGAGTTTATTTACTTACAACGAGATCATATTCTTCAAGATCAACCCTCGGGTTCACTTGCATTTCCTGAAGACAGATTTAGAAATGCGGAAAGCTGGTATGTTGAAACCGAGAACATTCTGCCAAATTTCCTCAAATAATTGTGCATAGATACAGCTACTGTATGAATACATACCGTACCTCTATTTTGTGAATAATTAATAAAAAATATGAATACAAACACACAACAATCGAGCACTGGCTCAAGTCATCGGGTTGGTAATAAAAAAAACCGACCTCATGCTCAAAGTTCACAGAACAAATCGAGCTCAACACAGACACAAAGCACAGGAAAGCCTGTAGCACCTAAAGCACCTGCACCTAAACGTTCAGGACAATCAAACAATAGATCTAATCGTCGTCCTCATCACAACCGAGGACCTAAACCCAAAACTCATCTTCACCCTGCAGCTGGAGGTAAAGTTCAAAAACGTCGTCCTTTCAGACCATCTAAGAAACATGTAGACCGACGACCTGTTCCAAAAATTGAAGGTGAAACAGTACGAGTAATTCCACTTGGTGGAGTTGAAGAGGTTGGACGAAACATGTTTGCAGTTGAATACAAAGAAAATATTTGGATTTTTGATGCTGGATTCCAATTTGTATCTGAATCAGATGCACCTGGAGTTGATTACACACTTCCAAACATTACCTACCTTGAAGAGCGAAAACATAAGATTAAGGGACTTATCATTACTCATGGTCACCTTGACCATATTGGTGGTATTCCATTTTTAATGGGACGATTAGGTAATCCAACTATCTATACACGAAACCTAACAGCAATCATGATCAAGAAACGAATGCATGAGTTTCCTAATGCACCAACGCTTGATATTCATATCGTTGAACCAAACGACACTATGATGATCGGAGACTTAGAATTCTATTTCTTTGCTGTAACCCACTCTATCCCAGACTGTATTGCTACATCTATAAGAACACCTCACGGAAATATTGTTATTACTGGAGATATCAAACTAGAACATGAAGACGGAATTCCTGTTCCAGGTGAAGTTGAACACTGGGCTCAAGTCACCAAAGAAGACAACATTATGCTTCTTTCTGACTCAACTAACTGTGAAAACCCAGGATGGTCTATTCCAGAACCCAGGATTCATGAGAACGTTGATGAGATTATCCGTGATGCACAAGGTCGAATTATGATTGCAACGTTTGCATCACAATTCAGACGTATGATTGCATTTATGAAGTCAGCTGAATCTCAAGGTAAAAAGATTATTCTTGAAGGAAGATCTATTAAAACCAACTTAGAAATTGCAAAGCTTGCTGGTAAATACACCCCAGCGGATGGAGTAATTATTCCAGCAGCTGATATTGATAAATACCCCTCAGATAAAATTCTTATTTTATGTACTGGAGGACAAGGTGAACAATTCGCTGCCCTACCTCGTATGGCACGAGGAGATCACAAGTACGTTAAATTAAATAATCGAGATACTATTATTCTTTCATCATCAGTTATTCCTGGAAACGAAATCTCTGTTCGTAACCTTATGGATCAACTACATAGAAATAATGTACGACTTATCTCTTACAAAACCTCAGATGTTCACTCGACAGGTCACGGTAACCAAGAAGAGCTTAAATGGATCATTAACACCGTGCATCCAACATACATGGTTCCAGCATACGGATATCACTCAATGCTTAAGATCCACAAGCGTCTAGCTCTTGAAACTGGGATGGAGGACAAAAACGTGATTGTTCCAGACAATGGATCGGTCATTGAAATCAAAGGAAAAGACGATGTAACAGTACTACCAATGAAGGCCCCATCGTCACCAATCATGGTTGATGGATTCTCTATCTCTGACATGCAACACACAGTGATTGCAGACAGACAACTTCTCTCTTCTGATGGTATCTTTGTCACTGTTGTATCAATTAATGTTTCAAAGAAACAAATGCAAAAGTCTCCAGATATTATCTCCAGAGGGTTTGTATACCTGCGTGAATCTCAAGACCTACTGTCTCAAGCACGTGGAATCATTAAGCGAGTAACAGAAGAGCAAATCTCTCAATCTGACGGAAACAGGATTGACGTGGAGACTCTGAAGAAGCAGATCCATAAGCACTTAGAGAGATTCCTGCTTAGGAAGACTAATAAACAACCTATCATCATCCCTGTTATCTTAGTTGTTTAATTAGATCTCCAGAATAAGCACATTTCTTTGTCGCTTTCGAAAAAATTCACCTGCACTGTACGACCTGTACACCTTGGTGAATTTTTTCTTAGCTCCTCGAACTACACATTATTCTGAAAATCTTACGTTCGCGCAAAAATTATCAATACCAGAAAAAGAGTGATGCTTACGCATCACTCTTTTCTTACTCAAAACGATGCGAATAAAAAACCCGCACTTTCGTGCGGATTAATAGAACAGATCTGTTTTACACAGACGAGGTAAATATTAGAGTATCTTTTTCAATAATTAAACCTGCGTCTGGTGTAACAAGTTGAGCCCTACAGGCATCTGTGTTTGGAATCATGAAAAACTCCATAATATCAACTGTTAGTGAGGATTCGTTATGTTTGAAAATAAAATAATACGTCTCCCCTTTTCTAACATAAAAATTATTATGAATGGACTTTTAAGTCCCTGAAACTAAACAAGTTGCTGCAGTCAGCATCTCATGCCTTGAAGGAATATCTTGATGATGTGTAGATTCACTAAGACACTCAACCAATTCGGCAATCGACCATTTTTTTATAGTCTTACCGTAATTAACTGTTTGCGATAATGTACCACTACCCACTCCTCGAAAGCTATTAAAAACAAATTCTGTGCCTCTGTCAGCGATAAGAAAATATTTCTTTATATCCAACTGTGATAGATTGGCCTTTAATACGGATTCTGAAATATCTGATAAAGGACTGACCCATGTGCTTACACGCTTTTCAGAAGCCAATTGAACAACCTCTTTCATAAATCTTGGGTCATGTGCAAATCGACCCCACAGATTTCTTGTCATTCCAGCTTTTCTAGCGGCAACCACAACCTCAGACATTAAGCCGAGATCTTTTCCAAAATTTTCATCTTTAGACACACTGCTCATAGCAACACACCCTTTCAATAAAATTATAGTTAACAGATATATTCTTCAATGAACAGTGATCCTAACCAGAAAATACTATACCAATTATGAAATATTAATCAATAAAAATACCCGCGTCGAAACGCGAGTAACTACCTATTTGCCGTGATGAGAGTATTTTGTTTTAGTGAATACACGCACTGGATCTTGAAACATAATATTATCAGCCAACGGAGTCTTGTGAGGCATCACATCCCAACAATTATTTACCATATTCCTATGTATTGTAACCATCTGGACTGGTGGTTGTAACGTAATTTTATACAGCAAGAAAATATTAAAGTTTCCGTTATTTAGCAAGTCACCTTCTTTTGTACAAGGTTGATCGTGCAACATCTTATCAAGCAACTGAACAAAACGATTATTTCTTGAAAAGTACGAATAATCTTTCATATCCATTATGATTTCGTAAACTGATTTTGGCAGCTTAATATCCTCAAATTTGTATTCATCAAGCAAAGGATCAGGAAATGATTCAAAAAAATCATTATTCCATCCTCGTGTGAGTGCTTTATGCATAGCAACCTCCTATTCTGCTGCAATCATTATATCGATGATTACAAATTAATCAATTTATGGTCTATCTCCTCTAGGAGATCTTCAGGTTCGTTTATTTGCATTAATTCGTTACGAACCTCTTTTGCTCCTGGGAATCCATTGATGTATACCTTTAAAAACTTTTTCATGAGATAGAAAGACTTAATTCTTTTGCCAAACTCACTCATATTACGCTTGGTTGGGCCAAAATTAGCCTCAAATAGCTTAATATGCTCTTTGAGTAAGACATATCGCTCTTTAACACTTGGCACCCTATCAGCGTCAAATAAGAGAGGATTCTTGAATATACCCCTACCTATCATAACCCCATCAATCCCATGTTCGCTAATCTTTTGATATGCCTCTTCTTTAGTATCAATGTCACCATTTCCAAGTAGTAGAGTGTGTGGTGATATCTTATCGCGCATCTCTCTAATTTCACTCATCAGTTCCCAGTGAGCCGATACCTTCGACATTTCTTTTCGGGTACGCAGGTGAATAGTTAATACATCAAGATTTTGCTCTAATAGGAATGTAATCCACGACATATCAATTTCATTCCATCCTAATCTCGTCTTTAAAGCCACATCTAACTTAGGAGCCCCCTCTTTTACCGCCTGTATTAATTCACCTGCTAGTTCCCTATTTTCGATCTTAATAAGCTCTGCACCACAGACCTGTTTATTAATAGTCCTCGAGGGACATCCTGTATTTATATCAACACCATCAAATCCTAATTTCTGTACTAGTGCTGCACCTTGCCTAATATTGTCTGGCTTTCCTGAAAATATCTGTGCTATCACTGGCGATGATTTTCTTTGTTTTTTTGTATACTCAAGATCTCTCAGTAACCGTTTCTTTCCTGTTGGGTGAGCGAGTCCATCTGCTGATACAAACTCTGTATATGACAGATCCGGCGTTGAATACTTTGCTAATATTTCTCTAAATGCATTATCTGTAACGTCTGCCATAGGTGCGATAACACAAAGACCCTTACCGTTTGTTTGGGTAAGTTTGCTTCTCCATATTCCTTTTTTATTCTTCGTTACAAACATTATCGATAATTATTTTCACACTCTTCACCCCTCACACAAGAGAAAATTTTATTACCAAATTGCATATTGATATACGCATATGGTGACCTAAAATCTCTCTCTTCTTTAGAGAGTGTGAATTCCTCTGTGTTAAGTAATTTAACAAAGGTCGAGTAAATGTCATCATATGAATCAATAAGTGGTACGAGCACTCGTGTTCCCTGTTTAGTTACAAGTACAATAGTAAAATCAGAGTACTGACTTACACGAACTATATCTAGGCCTTTTTTTTGAACAGAATCAATCAGTATTGCTAACTCTAAATGTACATCCTTGTTTAGGTAGATATCTCCTACTGCGTGTTCTTCCCGACTTGTAAAATATATCTCACCTTCTTTTCGTAGTGCCTCTTTAAATAAAAGTCCTTCTGAATCAAAAGACAAACATATTTCTCCTTGGCAGAACACATTAGTCTCAACCCGCTCCGTAATTCCAAGTACTATATGCCCCAGCCCTTTACGATCAATTGAAGCTGATTCAATCTCAGTAAATGAATTTTGCAGATTAGCAATAATCTCCCGCTTGGGTAAAAACAGAGTGTTCTTTTTTGGAACAAATAACATGTGCGTACCCTCAAGCTCACGTTCTGTTTGCTGTGATAGGTCTTCGGTTGTTACAAACTCATTCCCTTCTATGGTAATACGATCAACTTGCAAAAAATCCATTCTCATTACCACAAAGAAAAGAATTACTAAAAGAGCACAAAGAATAAGAAAAGAAACAAAGAGTCTAGTTCTTTGTTTTTTCTTCTTGACTGCTTTCCTCTTGTTGATATATGCCATATATAGAATCTCTGAGTTCACCTAACCAATAAAGTCTTGCCCTCCCATAAATGGACGTAATGCCTCTGGAATCAAGATTCTACCATCAGCTTGTTGAAAATTCTCAATGAGTGATACGAGAATTCGTGGTGTTGGAATTGCGGTACAGTTGAGTGAGTGTGCATATGCGACTTTTCCTTCTTCATCTTTGTATCTAATGTTAAATCGCCGTGTCTGGAAATCGTGAAAATATGATGCGGATGAAATTTCTCGATATTTCTTTTCACCTGGAACCCACAGTTCAATGTCATACTTTTTTACTTGTCCTTGTCCTAAATCTCCGCCACAATTAAGTACTGTCTGGTACGGAATACCGAGAGACTCTATAAATTCCTCTGTGTTTCTATTAATCCATTCGTGATATTTTACTGACTCAGCATGAGATGCTTCACACAACATAACCTGCTCTAATTTGTAAAATTCATGCACACGAATAAGTCCTTTAGTGTCTTTACCATATGATCCTGCCTCTCGCCTGTAACACGGAGAAAACCCGAGATATTTAAGAGGTAGTTTACTGTTTTTTAACACCTCATCTCGATGATATCCCATCATAGGTACCTCTGAAGTTCCCGTCAGATAATCTTCATCTTGTGTTTGATATACGTCTTCAGCCTCATTGGGTAGATGCCCTGTTCCGTACAAGTTCTCTTTTCTCACAATGACAGGCGGGATCACAGGGATAAATCCTTTTGCCTGGAAAAACTGATTGGCATAATTCCAAATAGCCCACGACAAACGAGCACCATCACCCATCAAATAGTATCCTCTAAATCCATGAACCTTTGAACCTCGTTCAAAGTCGACCATGTCATGTTTAGTCATCAGATCAACATGAGATATAGGTTCAAATGCAAATTCAGTTTGTTCACCCCATGTTTTAATTTGTACATTATCAGCATCATCTTTCCCATCAGGAACAGATGGATCTGGAACATTAGGCACCTGTAACATAAGGGCTTTCCACTCTGACATAATAGGTTTTAATTGTTCTTCGAGTTTTTGAATCTCTTCTTTTACAGTAGATACATTTTGAATTAAGCCCACGCGCTCTTCTTCTGATGCTTGAGCTATCTGCTTAGATGCTTCATTTTGAATAGTTCGTTTTTGATCAATCTCTTGTTGTAAACTTTTTCTCTCGTCGTCTAGTGCAATGAGTCTATCAAAATCAAGCACAGTATTTTTCTTAATTGCTCCTGCCTTAACTATATCTAGATTCTCTCGTATAAATTTTATATCTAACATGTGTAATTAATTATGGTTGTATGTGTGAATATCTTGTTGTGGATATGGAATCGAAATTCCTGCCTTATCAAACTCCTTTTTAACTTGCTCTTGAAGATCAAAGAGTACCGACCAGTAGTCATCGGCATTGGTAAATGATCGTGTGAGAATATTAACAGAGCTATCGGCAAGTTCAACT